>NZ_JALPKN010000050.1 GCF_023630195.1 Actinotalea sp. C106
AGCGCGACCCCTACGGCATGCCGCCATCGCGCCCCGGCCGGGACGTCGTCGTGCTGCCCGGGGACCACTCCTTGCGGCGCGGGCTCCGCGAGCTCCCCGGGGCCGTGCGGCCGTGGCTCGAGGCCCGGCTCTCGGCGTGAGCGGTCAGGCGCAGGCGGGGACCTCCAGGAAGTAGCCGAGGCTGTGGTGGCGGGCGGCGACGACCGTCGTCCCCCACCCCATCTCGACCCCTGCCTCGCGGTCGATCACGGTGGGCAGCTCCTCGGGAGTCAGGCCGACGACGTGGTCGACCTGCACCGCCCAGCCGGGTCCGCACACCCCGTCCGGGAGGTCCTCGACGGCAAGGTCGCGGAACCAGGCGTGGCCCTCGCGCACCTCGATGAGCTGCTGCGGCCCGCTGTTGCCCCACGAGGGCGCGAGCGCCGGGTCGACCTTGGCGTACAGGTACGCCGCGGTCAGGTCCACGGGGTCCGACCCCGTGGACGGCAACGGCTGCCAGGCGGGGTCCGAGCACGGGAAGGCGCCGCCCCCGCCGTCCACGAAGTCACCGGCAAGGGTCACCGTGAAGCACCGGTAGTCCACGTCGTAGTACGGGGAGGAGCCCGTGCGCAGGAACCCTGCCACGCGGAACAGCTCGCCGTCGGGCGACCACACGACCTCGTAGCCCGCGACCGAGTCAGGCAGCACCACGACGTCGCTGCCGTCGGTCGCGTCGGCGTGAGCCAGACGGCGCGCCTCGGGCGGGCCGGAGGTCGCGAGGTCGGTGACGTGCACGATCCGCGTCCCGTCCGGGGAGTGGTCAGGGCTCGAGGCTCCGGGGAGGAGCAGCGTCCCGTCGGGGGTCGCCGAGCCGTCTGCCGCCGCCACGCGCACGCCGCCGTCCCCGGTGAAGGCGATGCTGCTGCCGTCGGGGGCCCAGCTCGGGTCACGTTCGGTGACCCCTGGGGTCGCGGTGACCTGACGCACGGTGTCACCGGTCTGAGCGTCCAGGACGACGACGTCCCCGTCCCGCACCGCCGCGACCTCCTCCCCCGAGGGTGACCACGAGACCCCCAGACCGTCGGTCTCGCCGAGGCCGGTCCAACTGCAGTCGTCGGGGTCGACGACCAGCAGCCGCGTGGGATCGACGTCGGGGGCTGCCTGGCCTTCGACCGCGACGAGGGCGCCGTCGGGCGACCAGGCGGTACCGCCCCGGCCGAAGACCGAGAGTGGGCCGGGATCCTCCAGGATGCCCGTCACGCAGGGGAGGGAGGGGTGGCCGATCTCGTCGCGCCCTGACACTCCCCCGTTCTGCCCGGGGAGCTGGGCGGCTGCTGGTGCCGCGAGCCCTGCCGTCATGGTCAGGGCCGCCGCGGTGGCCGCCAGGATGGTGCGTCGTCTCATGATGTCCGCCGTCCGGGTCGCGCGGCGCCGTCACCGCGCACGATCGGTCGACACGTCATCATCGGGCCTGTCGCCGCCCTGCCGACCGCTGCCTCGACCGACGATACGACGCATCGGAGGGTGACGCACGTATCACCCATCTGGGTCCCACGGCCCTGGCCCGCGCGTCGAGAGAGGTGCACCATGGAGGTGGTCGGCAACCCCGGCCTCTCCACGCCCGCGAGCCACACCCAGGAGCGCATCATGAGCACCATCACCGCCCAGCCCCGCCACGACGGCACGATGTCGGTCCGCGACACGTTCCGCTGGATCCGTGAGACCCCCGCCCCGTACTGGGACGCCGAGGACTCCACCAAGGGCCGCTACGTCGCGTGGGTGGGTGTCAGCGCCCTCGCGTGGACGGTCGTGGGCATCGCGGGGACGGCGCTCGTCGCCGAAGGGCTGCGCGGGCTCGCGAGCCTGCTCGGCTGACGCCGCTGGCGGGCCGGGCCCCCGCCCGGGTGAACGTGGGCGGACGGCGACCGTTCACCTGACCCGACGGGTGATGTGCGCCATGATGTCGGGCATGCGATCCCGCTCGACGATGATCATCCTCGCCGTCGTGGTCGCCGCCACCGCGGGCTGCGGCGGCTCGGACGTCCCGTCCCGCACGCCGGACGTCAGTGGCGTCGTCGAGCGGGTGGCGGGGTCGGACAGCGCATCGCTGTCGGGACCCTCCGACCCGTACTACGACGGGATGAACCTGTTGCGCGGGGATCCGACGATCGCCGCCCGGAGCGACCAGAGCGTCCTGGCCCCCGAGGACCTCGCCGACGGTGACGTCGTGGACGTGTGGATCGACGGCGCCTGCGCCGAGTCCTCCCCGGTCCAGTGCACGGTCACCGCGCTGCGGCTCCGGGACTGACACCGGCGCGGGACCGGTCCGCCTCGCGCGTCACGCCGTGACGACGGCTCAGCCCTCGATGGCGCGGTCCGCGCTCGCGCCCTGGTCGCGCATCCCTCGCCTGACGCGCCACCACGCCACGGCACGGTCCCTGGCCTTGCGGAGCAGGTCGAGGATCCGCACCAGCAACCGCCTGGCCCACGGGAACTCGGCCCCGAGCACCGCGAGCCCGAGCAGGATCGTCGCGATCCCCGGGCCGGGCAGGACGAGCATCGCGACCCCCGCGAGGATGATCACCGTGGCGACCGTGGCCACGATGATGCGGTAACCCAGCGACGTCGCGGGGTGGGCCCTCAGGCGATCACGCAGCCGCGTGACCGGATGGACCCGCGCCCGGGTCTCGGTGTCGGTATAGCTCACCCGACGATTGTGCCCTGCCTCACAAGCACGGGTCGATGGGGTGCGGGCAGGACATGGGGTGAACCTGTGCAGGTCTCGAGCCTCTCGGCTCGGCCCCGGTCCCGGATGCCGCGGAGGGCGACCTCGACCGGCCGCTCGCCTCAGGTCAGGCCGAGCTCCGCGAAGGCGGCGACGAGCCCTTCGCCCTGCGGCCCCTGGGCGACGCGGTCGGCGACGGCGAGCACCTCCGGAGGCGCGCCGGCGATGGCCACACCGGTGCCGGCCCAGGCGAGCATCTCGAGGTCGTTGAGCCCGTCCCCCACGGCGACGACGTCCTCAGGGGCCAGGCCGAGGTGGGCCGCGACGAGCTCGATGCCGATCGCCTTGTGGACGCCGTCGAGGTACAGCTCGCCGGCCGAGTCCCCCATGCCGGGGATCGAGCTGGGCAGCACGCCGACCCCGGTGCCGATCGCGTCGAGCAGGGCCGCACCGGCCAACGGCGACTCGAAGTAGGTGATCTTGCCGAAGGAGGCGTCGGTCAGGTCCTCGGCCATGCGGAGGGCGTCGAGGATGTCCGTGGGGCCGTCCTGGTCGCGGCTCGGGCCGAAGCGACCGCGGAGCATCTGCCGGAGTCTCTCGTCGACCCCGGGCCGCCCGTGCAGCACGTCGGGGGCCTCGAGGATGTAGGCGACGTCGTGCTCGTCCAGTGTCGTGACCGCGCGGGCCGCGAGATCCGCGGGAAACCTCTGGTCCTTGAGCACGACGCCGTCCACCTCGACGTAGGCGCCGGCCGCCGCGACCAGCCCGTCGAAGCCCGCCGCGAGGATCCGCTCGGGGAGCATGGCGCGCGGTCGGCCCGTGCACAGAAGCACCAGGTGCCCTGCGGCGCGAGCCGCGCGGACGACATCGACGTGCCCGGGCGGGACGATGCCGTGGTGGGCGTACGTCCCGTCGACGTCGAGGAACACCGCTCTGCGCGGACTGGTCAGCACACCGTTCGTCGTCATGTCCGTCGAAGTCTACGGTGCGAGACCTCGCCGGCCGAGCGAGACATCGCTCGGCCGGCGGACCGCGCCTCAGGCGGTCTGCTTCGAGTGCTTGCCCTCGGCGATCTCCTCGACCAGCTTGCTGTTGAATGCGGGCAGGTCGTCCGGCGTGCGGCTGGACACGAGCCCGTGGTCGACGACGACCTCCTTGTCCACCCACGTGGCGCCCGCGTTGCGCAGATCGGTCCGCAGGCTCGGGTACGACGTGAGCGTCCGGTCGCGCACGACGTCGGCGTCCGTGAGGATCCAGCCGCCGTGGCAGATCACGCCGACGGGCTTGTGCTGCTCGAAGAACGCCTTGGTGAAGCGGACCGCGTCCTCGTCCATGCGGATCTTGTCGCCGTTGACGACGCCACCGGGCAGGACGAGGGCGTCGAACCGTCCGGCGTCCGCCTGGGCGACCGCCTCGTCGACCTGCGCCTCGTGGCCGTTCTTGCCCGTGATCGTCCCCGTCGCGGAGGACACGAGCACCGCCTGAGCACCATGCTCGGTGACCGCCTCCCAGGGGCTCGTGAGCTCGCTGTCCTCGAAGCCGTCCGTCGCGAGGAAGGCCACGGTCTTGCCGGTCAGGTGCGCCATGATTCTTCTCCGTCTCGTGGAAGGTGAGTTCCCCTCGACGGTAGGTCGGCGTTCACCGACCCGCATGCCGAGGGTCGATCATCTGGGCCAGACGCGCTGCCTGCAGCACGAGGTGGTCGTGTTCGACCCTGCTGGTGGCGGCCGTGGCGGCCTCCGCGTAGAGACGGCGGGCCGTCCTCGGATCGCCCGCCCGCTCGTGCAGCCAGCCGGCGACCGCTGCCCTTCGCGGGACGTCGACGGGGACGTCCTCGAGGGCTCGAAGTCCCGCCTGGGGACCGTCGACGTGCCCGACGGCGACCACCCGGTTGAGGGCGACGACGGGCGACCCGGTCAGACCGAGCAGCTCGTCGAACCACTCGAGGATCTGCGGCCAGTCGGTCTCCTCCGCGCGGGCCGCGTCGCAGTGCAGGGCCGCGATGGCCGCCTGGGCCTGGTACTCGCCGAGCCTGTCCCGGGCCAGTGCCGCCTGGAGCACGGTCACCCCCTCGGCGATGAGGGTGGTGTCCCAGAGGGCGCGGTCCTGGTCGGCCAGCGGGACGAGCGAGCCGTCGTCGGCTCGGCGCGCCCGCCGGCGGGCGTGGTGCAGGAGCATCAGGGCCAGCAGCCCGTCCACCTCGGGCTCGCTGCTGCGTCGGTGGAGAGTGCGGGTCAGGCGGATCGCCTCGGCGGCCAGGTCGACGTCGCCGGCGTAGCCCTGGTTGAAGATCAGGTAGAGCACGCTCAGCACGTCGCGCAGGTCCCCTGGCGCACCGAGGCCGTGGCCCGCCACGGTCCGCTTCGCCCGGCTGATCCGCTGCGCCATGGTCGCCTCGGGCACCATGTGCGCGTCGGCGATCTCGCGCGTGGCCAGTCCGCCGACGGCGCGCAGGGTCAGCGGGACCGCGGAGGTCGGGGTCAGCGCGGGGTGGCAGCACAGGAAGAGCAGCCAGAGCGTGTCGTCCTCCTGCTGCGCGGGCCCGGGAGGGGGCTCCTCCACGGCGCGTCCCTCGCGGGCACGCCGGGCGGCGTCCGAGCGTCCGGCGTCGACCAGCTTGCGCCACGCGACCGTGACCAGCCAGGCCTTGGCGTCCTCCGGCGGGGCGGCCGGCCAGCGACGGACCGCCTCGACGAGGGCCTCCTGGACGGCGTCCTCGGCCGCAGCGAAGTCTGCTCCACGACGGACGAGGACACCGGTCACCTGCGGGATGAGGTCCCGGAGCAGGCCGTCCATCGCGTCAGTCGGTCACCGTGGGCGGCATCTCGAGGAACGGTCGCACCTCGATCCACTCCTGGAGCGGCCGACCTCCCTGCCCGGGCGCTGCGGACAGGAACGCTGCGGCCTCGTGCGCACGCTCGACCGACTCGACGTCGATCATCATCCAGCCCGCGATGACGTCCTTGGTCTCGGCGAACGGGCCGTCGGTCACGGGCCGCTGTCCTTCGCCGTCGTACCGCACGAAGGTGCCCTCGGGCGACAGGGCGTGGCTGTTCACGTACTCACCGCGCTCGCTGAGGACCTCAGCGACGTGGTCCATGTACGCGACGTGGGCGGACACCTCCTCGGGGGTCCACCGGTCCATGGGCACCCGGGCGGTGGGCATCGGCTCGGGTCCGCCCCGGTAGTGCTTGAGCAGCAGGAACTTCGCCATTGGTCCGTCCTCCGGCCTTCTCGGTCCGTGACGCCGGGACCGGCGCCCTCACCCCTGGGACGGAGCGGGGGCGCCGATCTCGACATCGACACGCGGCTCAGTCGGTCGAGCCTTCGTCCTGCGTGGTCGAGGGCCGGTCGGCCGTGGCGGGGTCGGTGGCCGTCGGCCCCGCGACCGCGGTGCCCGGCGCCGGTCGCGTGACCGACGGACCTGTCGAAGGGCCGCCCGAGTCTCCGCCGCGTCCCTTCACCATCTCCATGAGGTCGATGCCGGTCTGGGCCTTGAGCAGCTGCGCGAGCTCCTGCACACCGGTCGCGACCTGCCCGGTCACTCGGGAGGCGCCGTCCTTGTCGATGATCGTGATGCCGTCGATGCTGCCGAGGGCGTCGGCGTAGGGCTGGGCCAGCTTGGGCATCGCGTCGAGGACCATCTGGAGGCGTGCCGAGTCGGGGAACGTCTCGTAGGCGTCCGACTCTGCCTTGATGGCTGCCGCACGGGCCTCGCCGCGTGCGCGCTCGGACGCCGCCTCGGCCTCGCCTCGGGCCTGGATGCCGTCGGCCTCGGCGCGGGCCAGGGCGAGAGCACCCTCGGCACGACGCTGCTGCTCGACGAGGGCGGCCTCGGCACGGGCACGCGAGGCAGAGGCCTCGGCGTCGGCCTGGGCGGTGGTGCGCTGGGCCTCGGCCTCGGCCTTGCGGATGGCCGAGGTCTTGTTGGCCTCGGCCTCCTGCTCGGCGGCGTACTTGCGGGCGTCGGCCTCCTGCGCGGCCTCGTACTTGCGGGCCTCGGCGGGCTTGCGCACCTCGGTCTGCAGCTCCTGCTCGCGCAGGGCTGCACGGCCCTGGGCCACGAGCTCCTGCTGCTCGAGGACGGCCTGCTGGGCCTCGGCCTCGGCACGCTCCTTGGCGGCGTGGGCCTCGGCCTCGGCCTGCGCCGTCTCCTGGCGGATCTGGGCATTGCGCAGCGCGAGGGCCTTGTTCGACTCGGCGATCTGGACGGCCGACTCGTTGGAGCGCTCGGTGCTCTCCTGCTGCGCCTGGGCCTCGGCGATCTCGGCGTCGCGGGCGACGGCTGCGGCCCGCGGGCGGCCGAGGTTGGTGATGTAGGCGCCCGAGTCCTCGACGGTCTGGATCTCGAAGTTCTCCAGGACGAGGCCCCGCTCGGCGAGCATCGGCACGGCGATGTCCTTGACCTCCTTGGAGAAGTCCTGGCGCTCGTAGAGGATCGACTCGACGGTCAGGGTTCCCGCGATGGTGCGCAGCACACCGACCAGCACCTCGCTGGTCTGCTGCTCGATGACCTGCTCCTGGCTGCGTCCGGCGAACCGCTGTGCGGCGGCCCGCACCGTGCGCTCGGTGCCACCGACCTTGACGACGGCGATGCTGCGCAGTGTCACGCCCACACCGCTCTTGGTGGTGGCGTCCTCAGCCGTCACGGGGAAGCTCTGCGAGGCCAGGGAGAGCCGTGAGACCTGCTCGAAGATCGGCTTGACGAACGTGCCGCCACCGATGACGACGCGCTGCCCGGAGAGGTCGGTGGTCTCCTCGCCCGTCTCGGGGTTGATGACGGGCGTGCCGCGCTTGCGCCCGGTGATGATCAACGCCTCGTCGGGCGTGGCGATCTTGAATCGCACCTTCGCGTAGATGCCGCCGACGATGGCGAGCGCCACCAGGGCGACGATCACCACCACGGTGGTCAGGACGGGACCAACGAGCTCCATGGGACTCCTCCGGGGCAGGCCCCCTGCCGTGGAGGCGCTGGCGTGGGCGCAAGACCGAGGGCCTCGCGCCGGGTCATGCCACCGTTGTCACGACCGGGAGAAGCCCCCCGACCGCCGACCGGCGACGGGACGAACTCTAGAGCCAGCGGGGCGCTGCGCGGGCCTTCTCCACTACACCGGAACGCGCCGGGCCAGCAGGGTCGAGTCGTGGACGTCGTGGGTGCTCCCCTCACGGGTGAGGGTCCGTGGCCGCTGCTCGACGACGAGCGGCTCGAGCCCCGCTGTCAGCCCGGGCAGCAGCTCCTCGGCCGTGAACATCGCTCGCCGCCGCACCTCGGTGATGCCCGGGAAGTTCTCGTCCGGCGCGTGCCCGACGACGAGCAGGTGCCCACCAGACGCCACGGCGTCGCACAGCCGACGGACCACGTCGACCATGCCGCCGTCGGGCGGGTGCAGGAAGTGCGTGGTGACCAGGTCGAACGTGCGCCCCTCGGCCGCGAAGGTGCGGGCGTCGACCTGCCACCAGTCGGTGCGGTCGGCGACGCCGGCCTCCGCGGCGTGGCGGGCCGCGCGGGCCAGGCCGTTGCCGGAGAAGTCCGCGCCCGTCACGTGCCAGCCCTGCTGGGCGAGCCAGATGACGTCCCCACCCTCCCCGCACCCGAGGTCGAGGGCACGACCCGGGGTCAGCCGAGCGGCCTCGGTCACGAGCTGTGCGTTCGGACGCCCGGACCAGATCTGCTCCGCCCCCGCGTAGCGCTCCTCCCAGGCGGGAGGCTCGAACATCGCCACGGAGTCCTCCTCGGCGGGGACGTGCTCGTGCTCGGCCATCAGGGGGCTCCTCGGGGCGATCGGCGCGGATGCGCGTCGCGCTGCTGGGGGTGCGTCGCCGGTGGTGCGTCGCTCGGGCGCGCTCCGCACAGCCTCGTCGCCACTGCCGCCAGGCGCAAGAGCCCTTGCCGTTCCTGCAAGATAGGAGCCGTGCACGACGTCCTGCGGGACGGCCGACCGATGAGTTCAGCCCACGCCGTCGGTCAACCCCTACGCACGAGGCGCCAGCAGCAGCTCGGCGTCCCCGTCCAGCTGCAGGAGGAGTCATGACCGAGTTCGCCACGACCGCTCACGGAGACCGCGTCGCCTACGACCGTCGGGGCGACGGCCCTGGCCTGGTGTTCGTCGCCGGCGGCGGGCCCATCTTCCGGGCGAACGACCCCATCACCGCCGCGACCGCCGAGCTCGCGGCGGCCGCAGGGCTGAGCACCGTCGTGTACGACCGCCTGGGCCGTGGCGAGAGCGTCGCGACCGGGAGGCTGACGCTCGACCGTGAGCTGCGGCGACCCGCGCCATGAAGGCGTCGACCTGCTCAGGCTCGTAGCCCTCGCGGAACTTGGTGGGCGTGAACCTCGCGGAAAGCACCTCGGCAGCGCTGATCATGCTCAACCCCCTCGTCGGTGCCGGCCGGTCGCGGCCAGCACTCTCCCCCGTCGTGGCTCACCGTAGAGGCGAGGACCGACGCCGGGGGTCGGTCAGCCGGGAGCGGCGCCAGGAGGTGCTGAAGAGCACCCGTTCAGCCCAGCCAGGAGCGAGCAGTCGTGACGCTCGCGAGCAGCCCTGACCTAGGATCGCCGCGTGCCCGAACCTGACGCCCTCCTGGACTCCGCGCCCCTGCTGCGCGAGCTCCGTGAACGGCACCCAGACGTCGACGTCGTCGTCCTACCCGCCGAGGCACCCCGGGGCCCGGCGCGGGCCCCGGTCCCGCAGGCGACCCTCGACGCCGAGGCCCAGCACGTGACCAGCACGGTCGAGGACCTGCTGGCGGCACTTGGCGAGCACCCCGGTGCCCAGGAGTCGGACGATGCCGAGGGGAACCAGCCCGAGGTCCGCACCCGGTGGCGAACCGCCCCGGGGCAGCCCGACTCGACGAGCGCCGGGGTCGTGACGCCCGTCGCCGAGGCCCGCGTCGCGGTGCCGGACGTTCTCGCTGCGACCAAGGCGGCCAACATCCTCGCCGGACGGATGGCCGAACGAGGGTGGCAGGGCGCGCTCCGCACCACAGGAACCACCGCCCAGTTCGACGCAGCGCAGGACGGCCGGACCCTGCGGGTGGTCCGCCTCGAGGGCACCGTGCTCGTCACGGCCACCGGTCGTGGCCTCACGGTGACCAAGTCCCTCGCCCGCGAGCTCGTCACGCGCGCGGAGGTCGCTCGGTGAACCGAGAGTACGACGTCAACCCCATGACCCTGGCCGACTCGGCCCTCGCGTGGACCGACCAGTCCAGTCGGCTGTCCACGGCCCACTCCCGCCTCGAGGGAGCCCCACACGGAGGTTTCAGCACCGCCGTCGCCTCGGCCGCCGCCACGTGGACCGAGTCCTGGGGCACCATCATCGGCGACCTCGCCGACGGTGTCGAGCAGATGAGCACGCGGCTGACGGCAGCGTCAGAGGCCTACCACGCGGTCGACCTGCAGGCCGAGCAGCGGTTCCAGGACTGGCTGAGGGACGCCCCGTGACGACCACCACCGTCACCATCGACGTCCCCCCACCGTGCGACGCGGTCCCCGCGGTCGACGGCGACGCTGCGCTGGTCGCGGACTTCGCCGAGGACATGCTGGCCACCGCGACCAACCTCGACGACTTCGACACCTTCACCCACGACTCCGAGACCCTCGAGGGCTGGACCGGGTCAGCCGCCCAGGCCTACCGCTCCCACACCCGCGCTGCGGGCACCGACGGGCACGCCATCTCGACAGCCGTACGCCAGGTCGCGCGCAGCGCCGACGTCTTCGCCGAGGAGCTCACCGCACTGGGTCGCCGGCGCGACGACCTCGTCGAGGCCCGGGCCGCCTACCACGCCTCTCGCGCAGGCCTGCTGCACGACATCACCATGGCCCAGGCCACGGGTCGCGACGAGATCGCCGACCTGCAGGACCGGTCACGCACGCTCGCGACCCGTCTCGCCACGCTGATCGCCGACGTCGAGCAGCTGCTGACCGACGTCACCACCGCCGAGCAGGCCATGATCGACGCCTTCTCCGCCTACGGCTCCCTTGCGCAGGCCCGGGCCGCGGTCTCGGGCCAGGCCGATCTCGCCGACGCCGCACTGCTGCGCGCCGGCTCGCCGACCTCAGGGGCCGCACCGGAGGAGGTCGCCCGGTGGTGGGCAGGGCTGAGTGAGGACGAGCAGTTCGCGGTGCTCGCCGCCCACCCCGAGGTGCTTGGCGGGACCGACGGCATCCCAGCCCGGGTGCGGGACCGGGCCAACCGCGTGCTGCTCAGCACCGACCTCGAAGCCCTTGAGCTGCGAGAGTCACGAGGAGACCTCCCCTACCAGGATCGCGCGGCCCTCGAGAACGCCCGGGCCGCGCAGACGGCACTCGCCGCCGGTGCCCTCGACACGGACCCGATCACCGGGGAGCCCCTCATCCCCCTGCTGCACCTGTACGACCCGCGGTCCTTCGGGGGCGACGGCCGGGTCGCGATCACCTTCGGCGACCCGGACACCGCTGACCACGTGTCGGTCATGGTGCCCGGGATGACCAGCCGTGGCACCAGCGCCGAGGAGAACACCGAGTACGCCTACAGCATCTACGAGTCGGCACGGTTCTCCAACCCCGGGGCGAGCGTCGCCTCGGTCATGTGGATCGGCTACGACGCCCCGAGCGACGGGGACGTGCTCACGGTCGCACGCGAGACACGCGCCAAGGAGGGCGGGGAGATGCTGTCCACCTATGTCGACGGCCTGAGGGCCTCACGCGAAGGCAGCCCGGCCCACCTGACGGTCATCGGTCACAGCTACGGCTCGACGACCACGGCTCACAGCGCCACCGGCCCGGGCCTCTCCGCCAACGACGTCGTGCTCGTGGGCAGCCCCGGCGCCGGCGGGGGCGTCTCGCACGCCGACGAGCTCGAGGTGGACCGCGTCTGGGCCGGCAACAACACGCGCGACCTCGTCGCAGGCCTTGCCGACAACGGGTGGGTGGGGGGCAACACCTTCGGTGGGGTGGGGATGGGCAACAACGTCACCGAGGACACCTTCGGCGCGACCCGGTTCGAGGCCGAGTCCATCACCCGGAACTCCCTGTGGAAGAACACCGGCGACCACGTCAAGTACTTCCACCAGGACACCGAGTCGATCTACAACATCGGGCACATCGTGGCCGGGAACGGGGACGCGGTCCAGATCGCCGAGCACTCCTACGACCCCTGGTGGGGCCCTCCGATCGACCCCGAGGCTAGCCGCGAGCCGCAGCAGTGGGAGCGGACCAGGTGAGCGGGCGCAGGATCGTGATGGGAGCGATTGCGGTCGCGATGGCTCTCGGCGGGTGCTCGAGGATGCACGGCGAGGTCGAGCTCGAGGTGAGCCGGTCAGAGGTCGTCGAGACGGCACGGGCCGACCTGCCCGCACTGGCCGGAGCCCTGGACGCCGAGATCGAGGAGTCCTGGGGCACCTGGTCAGCAGGTGGCGCGAAGAACAACTTCCAGGTCTCCTACCGGGCCACGGCCCGCCTCGTCGACACCTCCGCGACCAGCAACGACATCGCCGAGGCCCTCGACGCCCTCGGCTACGACGTGATCCAGGATAACGAGGCCGCCGTGGTCGGAATGCGTGACGGCCTCAAGATCATCTCCTCCCCCGGCGACGCCCCGTTCCGCGTCAGCGTGGTCGGCCCGTACCTGCGGACCGAGACCGGGACCGTCAGCACCGGCCCCCGCGAGGACCTCGACCTCCCCACGGACGAGGACTCTCCAGGGAGCACGTGACCCTGAGCCGGTGGCAGAACCTCGATGATGACCGGCACCGTCGGCCACCCGATCGACGCCAGCTCGACGACCACCCGTCCTTCCACCAGGAGACGAACCAGTGCGACACCACAGGCTGCTGATCGCGGTGCTGGTCATGACCCTCGCCCTGGCCGGGTGCTCGAGGATGCACGGCGAGGCCGAGCTCGAGCAGAGCCGGACCCAGGTCGTCGAGGCGGCACGCAGCGACCTGCCCGCGTTCGCGGAGGCCCTGGACGCCGAGATCGAGGACTCCTGGGGCAGATGGTCGGCCGGAGGAGCGAAGAACAACTACCAGCTCGCCTACGACGCCGAGATGCGGCTCGTCGGGACCGCGGCCACCAGCGACGAGATGGCCGACGCCATCACGGACCTCGGCTACGAGCTCATCCGCAACGACAGCGTCGGTGTCATGGGCGAGCGAGGGGATCTCACCTTCTTCGCCTCGAACCGGCACGACATCTACCGGGCATACGTCTCAGGGCCGTACCTGCGGACCGAGACCGGGATCGTCAGCGCCGGCCGCGAGGACCTCGACCTCCCCGGTCACGACACGGATCCCGCGGAGAGCGACTAGCACGACCGCCCCCGCTCCTCCCGCGCTCCTCGCACTCGGGCCGGCCATCCGCGTGGGACGACCGATGAGTTCACCCCGCGTCGTCGGTCAACCCCTACGCACGAGGCGCCAGCAGCAGCTCGGCGTCCCCGTCCAGCTGCAGGAGGAGTCATGACCGAGTTCGCCACGACCGCTCACGGAGACCGCGTCGCCTACGACCGTCGGGGCGACGGCCCTGGCCTGGTGTTCGTCGCCGGCGGCGGGCCCATCTTCCGGGCGAACGACCCCATCACCGCCGCGACCGCCGAGCTCGCGGCGGCCGCAGGGCTGAGCACCGTCGTGTACGACCGCCTGGGCCGTGGCGAGAGCGTCGCGACCGGGAGGCTGACGCTCGACCGCGAGCTGGGGGCCATCGCCGCGATGCTCGAGGTCGCTGGCGGTCGAGCCGTGCTGTGCGGCCACTCCTCGGGGTCCTCGATCGCGCTGGCGGCGGCCGACGTCGGCCTGCCGGTCGCGGCCCTCGCCCTGTGGGAGGCGCCACTGGGCGACCCCTCGGAGAAGGTGCGCGGGTGGTTCGCCGAGTTCGAACGACGCCTGGACGCCGAGGACTACGTCGGGGCGACCGAGCAGTACATGCAGGACATGCCCCCCGAGTGGCTCGAGGGCCTGCGCCGGTCCCCCGACTTCGTCGAGATCGCCCGGGGGGCGGTCAGCCAGCGAGCCGACGGCGAGTCCCTGGTCTGGGCGACCCAATCCCTCGAGGACGGCAGCCTCGGCGAGCTGAGCACCCCGGTGCTCACGATGTACGGCTCCAGCACCCTGCCGGAGATGCCGTCGGCCGCCGCCTGGATCGCCTCCGTGGTCGCGGGCACGACCGTCGAGGAGGTGCCGGGCCAGGACCACAGCTGGGAGGCCGAGCCGATGGCGCGGAGGTTGGCGGAGCTCGCGCTCACGCAACCCTGACGACACCTCGGCTCGCCTCGAGGTCAGCCCGCGCCGGACGTCAGCCCGCGTCGAAGCGGTCGCGCGCGGCCTCGACCTGGGGCCGCGCGGTCGCCGTCCACCGCAGCAGCGCCTCGATCGGCTCCCGCAGGGACTTGCCAAGGGGCGTGATGCGGTACTCGACAGCCACCGGGCGGGTGCTGACCACCGACCGCTCGACGATCCCGTTGCGCTCGAGGCGCCGGAGGGTGGCCGTCAGGGACTTCTGCGTGACCGTGGGGATGGTGCGGCGCAGCTCGTTGAAGCGCAGAGGTCGCTCGCACAGCTCCTCGAGCACGTGGACCGACCACCGGTCGAGGACCTGGTCGAGCAGCTCACGGTGCGGCGGGGCGATCCCGAGGCGTCCCGACGGCGGGTGGGTGGTTTCCGGCATGACACCTGGTCTCGTTGAAGTGCCTTGGGGCAACTAGGTATAACACAGATACCTACCACCGAGGAGCTCTCATGCCCGTGCACCTGTTCAGCCCCGACGGCCTCATGCAGCCCGTGCCGTACCACCACGTGGCGGTCGCGACCGGAAGCCGCCAGGTCCACGTCGCAGGCCAGATCTCCCGCGACGCGGCAGGCACCCCCCTGGCCCCCGGCGACCTCGCCGGCCAGACCGCTCAGGCCCTGCGCAGCACGGGCACCGCGCTCCGGTCGGCCGGCGCCACCTTCGACGACGTCGTCCGGCTGACCTTCTACGTCACCGGGTGGAGCCCGGACAAGATCGGTGCCTTCATGACCGGCGTCGAGAGTGTCGCCGAGGAGCTGGGTCTGCCCAGCCCCATGCCCCCCGCCTCCCTCATCGGCGTGGAGATGCTCTTCGAGTCCGACGTGCTCGTCGAGGTCGAGGCGACCGCCGTCCTGGACTGATCGCAGGCGGTTCCGCTCGTCGTCGCGGTCACCTCTCTGCATCGAGTGAAGGGCGGTCAGCTCCTCCGGTCACCTTCGGGACAGCAGCCCCGGGCGCTGCTCCCGGCCGGGGCGCCACGGGCGTTCCAGGACGACGGCCTGCGGCCGAGACAGCAGCGTCAGGCATCAGCCCCGAAGCGTCGCCGCGACCCGGGCCAGCAGGGCGTCGACGGCGCGGCGGTCGACGCCCGGCTTCCACCACGTGGCGGCGAGCTGCGCA
>NZ_JALPKN010000510.1 GCF_023630195.1 Actinotalea sp. C106
CACACGAACCTCGAGACCGCCCTCCGCGCCGACCAGCGCCCCGAGCAGGGCCGCCGCGCGTCGGGCCACGAGCCCGGCCGCCCCCTCCCCCGCGTCGTCCGCGTCGACCTCCACCTCGACGACGGTCGTGGCCCGCAGCACGAACGGCGGACCGTCCAGCACCTCGACGTGCTCGGGCAGCGGGACCAGGGGTAGAAGCACGGAGACCTCCGAAGGCGTCGGGGGGGCCGCACCGCGGTGCGGTGCGGCAGGGGCTCGCCGGGCGCGGGCTGCGGCTGCGGCACGGATGGATCACGGTGTGATCACGACCACAGAACGACCTTGACACACAATAGTAAGGAAGGTCTACTAACAAATATGTCGACCCAGGCGCTCCGTCCCACGGGCAAGGTCCTGCCCGAGCACGCCCGCGCCCACCACCGCTCGATGGTGCTGCAGCACCTGTTCCACACCGGCCCCGTCTCGCGGGCCGACCTCGCCCGGGCGACGGGGCTGACCAGGGTCACGATCTCCGACCTGGTGACCTCGCTGCAGACCGACGGCCTGGTGACCGAGCTCGGCGCCGCTCCGGGGGGCCGGGTGGGCAAGCCCGCGACCCTCCTCGGCCTGCGGGACGACGCGTTCCAGGTGGTCGCGGTCGACCTCACCGACGACGAGCACATGCTCGGTGCCGTGCTCGACGTCTTCGGCACCGTCGTCGAACGCCGCAGCACCCCCCTCGACGGGCGCACCGGGGACGCCGTCGTCGAGGCGCTGATCGACCTGTGCCGCGAGCTCGTGGGCCTCGCCACCTACCGCGTGCTGGGCGTCGGGGTGGCCTCCCCCGGGGTCATCGACGCCTCGGGCACCGTGCTCGAGGCCCCGAACCGGGCCTGGTACGACGTCCCCCTCGCGGCCCTCGTGAGCGAGGCGCTCGGACTGCCAGCCCACGTGGGCAACGACGCGAACGCCGCGGTGCTGGGCGAGCTCACCTACGGCGGAGCCTCCCCCGAGGGCCTGCTGGCCCTCACCGTGGGCGAGGGGGTCGGGGCCGGGATCGTGCTGGACGGGCGGCTGGTCGCCGGCCACCGCCACGCCGCCGGTGAGCTCGGGCACGTGACCGTCGTCGACGACCGCGACGACGTCGACCACGCCCCGCTCGGCCGGGCCGAGACCTGCGCCTGCGGGCGCCGCGGCTGCCTCGAGACGGTGCTCTCGGTGCCCGCCCTGCGCCGGCGCGTGGCAGGGCTCGACGAGGAGGCCGCG
>NZ_JALPKN010000511.1 GCF_023630195.1 Actinotalea sp. C106
GCCATGACCCGCTCCAGGACCGGGGCCGGGGCCGCGCCCACCTCGGCCGCGACGCGGCAGGCCGCCGTGACAGCGAGACCCTGCTCGGCCGTGAGCCCGACCTCGAGCAGGTCCTCGCGCACCGGGACCCCGTCCAGCGCCCGCACCCCCACGCGGTGCCAGGCCGTCGTCGGCGGGGCTCCGGCCCGCAGGGCACCGCACACCTGGGCGACGACCTCGCCGAAGGTGCCGCCCGTCTGCTCGGGCCGACCGGCACCGGGGAGCCTGGCTCGCCACGACGTGGGGCCACGAGCCGCGCCCGTCCGGACGTCTCCCGCCACCTCACCGGCGACAGGGTCCAGCCGCGCCAACCTGGGGCTCATCCCGAGACCGAGAGGGGCTCCGCCCCCACGCCCACCTCCGCCTCCACCCACGCCGTCGGTTCCCTGCCGGTTCACGCCCTCACCGCATCCCCCACCGCGCGGCGAACCCCGTCCACCCGGGGCGCCGCAGCACCCGACCACCGGCGTCCTGCACCAGGACCGTCTCGACCCCGAGCTCGCCGCCGCGCGAGACGACCTGCGCCACCTCGGCCACGCGTCGCTGCCCGGCATCGCGCCGCAGGTGCACCACGGCGTGCAGGGCGCTCGTCGCCTGGGCTGCGAGAGCGGCGCGGTCGAGGCCGGCGAGGGCGCCCAGGGCCTCGAGCCGGGCGGGGACGTCCTGCGCGGTGTTGGCGTGGATCGTGGCGCACCCGCCGTCGTGCCCGGTGTTGAGGCCGGACAGGACCTCCCGCACCTCGGCCCCACGGCACTCTCCGAGCACGATGCGGTCGGGGCGCATCCGCAGGGCGTGGCGCACCAGGTCGGTCAGGTCGACAGCGCCGACCCCCTCGACGTTGGCGCGGCGCGCCACGAGACGGACCACGTGCGGGTGGTCGGGGGCCAGCTCCCCGGCCTCCTCGATGCACACGATGCGCTCGTGGCGCGGCACCAGGGACAGCAAAGAGCCGAGCAGGGTCGTCTTGCCGGTCCCGGTCGCCCCAGAGACCAGGAGGTTCGCCCGCGCGGCGACGAGGCGTTCGAGCACCGGGGCGACCGCGGGGGCCACGCTGCCCGAGGCCACCAGGGTGTCGAGGCTGAAGGAGCGGGGCCGCAGCACCCGGAGGCTGATCAGCGCCCCGTCGGCCGCGACCGGCGGCAGGACGGCGTGCAGACGGGTCCCGTCGGGCAGCCGCGCGTCGGCCACGGGCACGGCGTCGTCGA
>NZ_JALPKN010000512.1 GCF_023630195.1 Actinotalea sp. C106
AGGTGGGCCGCGTCCGGCACGTCGAGCACGTCGGTCGAGTCGGCGGGGTCGGCGACCCGGAGCGCGACCCGGAGCGAGACGTTGGCGCGCATCTGCGCGTCGACCACCCCGGCGGGGCGCTGGGTCGCGAGCACCAGGTGGATGCCCAAGGACCGCCCCTGGGCCGCGAGGTGCACCAGGCCCGGCACGAAGTCGGGCAGGTCCTCGGCCATCGCGCGCAGCTCGTCGACCACCACCAGCAGACGGGGCGGCGCGGTCTGCGGGCCGAGGTCCTCGAGGGTGGCGACCCCCGCCGCCGCGAGCAGCGCCTTGCGGCGGCCGAGCTCGATCCGCAGTCCGTCGAGGGCCCGGGCGGCCTCGGTCGCGTCGAGGTCGGTCACCCGGCCGACGACGTGGGGCAGGTCCGGGCACGGGCCCAGCCCTGTCCCGCCCTTGTAGTCCACCAGGACGATCGCGAGGCGGTCGGGCGGATGGCTCAGCGCGAGACCGAGGACGAGGGACTGCAGGAGCTCGGACTTGCCTGCCCCCGTGGTCCCGGCGACGAGGGTGTGCGGACCGTCACCGACGAGGTCCACGGTCACCGGACCTGCGGCGCCGGCGCCCAGCGGTGCGGCCAGCCCGACGGCCGGTGCGGCCCACCGTGCGGCGATGTCCTCGGGGTGGTCCGGCAGGCCGAGGTCGACGAGCCCCACGCGCGCCGGCAGGTCCGCCCTGCTGCCGCGCGCGGTCTCCTCGTGCCTGTCCCCACGCGCAGCGAGGCGGCGCGCGACCCGCTCGGCCCAGGTCGCCGTACCGGCGATCACGTCCACAGCAGTCTCCGAGACGGGGCCGGTGAGCCGTCCCCGGCCCGGTCCGTCGACGTGCAGGGCCCACCGGCACCATCCCGGTACCTGCTCGGGGTGCTCGGCGAGCAGGAGCACCGCGTCCTGCGCGCGGTGCCGGTCGAGCCACCACCGGTGCAGGGCGGCCCGGGCTCGTGGGGACTGGTCGGCCACCACGAGGTGCGGTCCGGGGACGTCCACCTGCAGGACGTTCGCAGCCTCGACCGGGGTCCGGGCCACGCGGACGCGGTCGGGTCCGGGGGAGTCGTCGTTCGAGCCGCCGAGCCTCGGGGCGAGCCAGCGCGCCCAGGCCCAGTGCGGAGCGGCGGAGGCGGGGTGCAGCAGGGTGAGCACGGTGGGCCCGGCGGCGAGGGCGCCGCCGACGAGGGCCCGTCCCACGGCCCG
>NZ_JALPKN010000513.1 GCF_023630195.1 Actinotalea sp. C106
GGCGCGGGCCTGCACCAGCACGTTGCCCAGGGCGGCGGCCTCCACGGGGCCGGCCACCACGGGCAATCCCGTCGCGTCCGCGGTGAGCTGGCAGAGCAGCTCGTTGCGCGCCCCGCCCCCGACCACGTGCACGACGCCGACGTCCTTCCCGGCCAGGCTCGTCGCCTCGCGCACGGCCCAGCGGTAGGCCAGGGCCAGGGAGTCGAGGATGCACCGCACGGTCTCGGCCTGGGACTGCGGCGGGGTCTGGCCCGTGCGGGTCGCGGCGGCGGCGATCCGGGAGGGCATGTCCCCCGGCGGGAGGAACGCGGCGTCGTTCAGATCCACGACGGTGGTCAGGGCGGGGACCTCTGCCGCAGCGGCCAGCAGGTCGGCGAGGTCCGCGGGCAGCCCGGCCTGGCTCCAGGTGCGGATGGACTCCTGCAGCACCCACAGGCCCATGACGTTGCGCAGGTACCGCACGGTGCCGTCGACGCCGAGCTCGTTGGTGAAGTTCGCCGCCCGGCTCGCCTCGGTGAGCACCGGCTGGTCGAGCTCGAGGCCGACGAGGGACCACGTCCCGCACGAGACGTAGGCGAAGTCCGGCTGCTCGGCGGGGATGCCGACCACGGCCGAGGCCGTGTCGTGGGAGCCGACGGCGACGACGGGCAGCTCCGCGTGGTGGCCGATCTCCTCGCGCACGGCAGGCAGCACGGGCCCGAGGCCTTCGCCCGGCTCACGGAGGGCGGGCAGCAGCCCGGGGTCGATGCCCAGGCGCTCGGCGAGGTCGACGGTCCAGGTGCGGGTGGTCGCGTCGAGCAGGCCCGTGGTCGAGGCGTTGGTGACCTCGGCCCCCCGGCTCCCGGTCAGCCAGTAGCCGAGCAGGTCGGGGATCAGCAGCAGCTCCCGGGCGGCGTCGAGCTGCGCACCGCCCTGCTCGGCGAGCAGCTGGAACACGGTGTTGAAGGGCTGCACCTGCAGGCCGGTCCGCGCGTACAGCTCGGTCGCGGGCACCACGGCGAAGGCCCGCTCGGGCATCCCCGTGGTGCGGCCGTCGCGGTAGTTGACGGGGTTGCCGAGCAGCACGCCGTCGGCGTCGAGCAGGCCGTAGTCCACGGCCCAGGAGTCGATGCCGACCGCGTCGAGCCGCCCGGCCTCCCGGGTCGCGGCGCGCAGCCCGTCGAGGATGCCCCGGTACAGGGCCAGGACGTCCCAGTGCAGGCGACGCTGCCCGGCGTCGTCGCGCC
>NZ_JALPKN010000514.1 GCF_023630195.1 Actinotalea sp. C106
GACGTGCCGCCGCGGCCTGCGGAGGCCCCCCGGACGGGACGGGGGGCCGATCCCGCTCGGCCCGCTGACCCGTCCGCGGCCCGGCCCGTGGTCTGCGTGCCGCGGTCCTCGTCCGAGCTCGTCGGGCGGGGCCCGCGTGAGCTGTTCGCGGTGCGGCCGCGCACGATCCCCACGAAGGTCTCGACCTCCTCGGTGGTGCGGTCGGTGCACCAGGCGAGCTGCACCGTCGAGGTGGGGGCGTCCGTGACGGGCCGGGAGGCGACGTCGCGCCGCTGGTGCAGGCGGGCGAGGGACTGCGGCACCACGAGGACCCCGACCCCCGCCGCGACGAGCTCGACGGCCTCGGCCGTGGTCGGCGGCGTGGGGAGCAGGCTCGGCTCGCCCGGTCGCTCCGCCCAGGCGAGGACGTCGTCCGCGGGGACCAGGAGCGTCTCCTCGGCGAGGTCCCGCGCGGTGACCTCCTCGGCCGCGGTCACGAGGTGGTCACGGGGGACCACCACGACCGACGTCTCGGTGTAGAGCGGGATCGCGCTGAGGTCCTCGGGGCGCTCGTGCAGCCGGACCAGGGCGACGTCGGCCAGGCCCTCGCGCAGGGCGGCGAGCTGGTCGGCGACCTCGACGTGGACCAGCTCGACAGGGAGGTCGCTGCGCTCGCCCCAGGTCCGCAACCAGCGGCCCGGGCTGGTGCCCGGGACCATCGCGAGCCGGAACCGCTCGGGCGCTGGTGCCTGGGTCGTCCCGTCGCCACCGTCCACCACGACCATCCCCCTGTCCGGACCGTCCCGGGTCTCGTTGCGCTGCCCTCGGGTGACCCGGGCCGCGAGGATCTGAGGCGGGCCCGGTGAGGCTGGGGCCAGGGTAGCCGCGCGGGCACCTATCCTGGGCGGGTGAGCGACAGCGCGCCCCGGCGGAACCGGAAGCCCCAGACCATGAAGCCCGCGACGGCGGCAGCCAAGCTCGGGGTCTACCTGCCCGCGACCCCCGAGGAGTTCCAGGCCGGCGCGATCAGTCGCGACGAGCTCGACGAGCTCCAGCAGAACCCTCCGGCCTGGCTCACGGCCCTGCGCAAGGAGGGCCCCCACCCGCGCCAGGTGGTCGCGGCACGGCTGCGCGTCTCGACCAGCGGCCTCGCCCGCGCCGGCATGACCGAGCCGCTCAGCACCGCCGAGCTCGACGAGCTCATGGCCGACGCGCCCGGCTGGCTGCGGCGCGAGCGCGCGAGCTTC
>NZ_JALPKN010000515.1 GCF_023630195.1 Actinotalea sp. C106
AGGCGTGGGCCACGGTCCACGACCGGGCCGCGGCCCGTGTGGTGATCTCGGTGGTCGTGGACCCCGAGCTCGAACGGGAGGTCACCGACCCCGTCGCCGCGGGCCTCTTCGCGTGGGCGGCGACGGCGGCCAGCGACCTCGCGCGAGGCCGGGGCGTCGCCGAGACGCAGATGGACAGCGGGTCCTTCGAGCAGGACGAGCGGCAGCAGGGGTGGCTGACGGCAGCGGGCTACGCCCTGACGCGGACCTGGTTCCAGATGAGCCGCCCGGTCACGGCGGTCGACGCCGCCCTGGAGACGCACCCCGAGCCCGACGCGGGCGTCGCGGTCCGTGGTGTGCGGCGCGGCGCGGACGGTATGCCCGAGCGCAACGACCTTCGCACCGTGCACGACGTGCTCGAGGAGGCCTTCACCGATCACTTCAACTACCACCCCGAGACCTTCGACCAGTTCCTGACCCGGCTCCGCGAGGACCCGGGCCACCGCTGGGACCACTGGTGGATCGCCGAGATCACCGACGACGAGGGCGACGCGGGCCCGCGCCCGGCCGGTGCCCTCGTCGGCTCGGTGGCCCTCGGCGACGGCTCGGGCCCCGAGGGCAGCTATGTCGAGTACCTCGGCGTGCTGCGTTCGGCCCGTGGCCGTGGGGTCGCCAAGGCTCTGCTCGCCACCGTGATCGCCGACGCGGCCGAGCGTGGACGCGACCGGGTGGGTCTCGAGGTCGACGCCGACTCCCCGACCGGAGCGGTCGACCTCTACCGCTCGACGGGGTTCGTGACCTCCTACGTGACGCAGTCCTGGCACCTCGACCTGCCGGTCGCCCCCTGACGGCCGGTCCTCAGTCCGCCTCGTCGTAGGCGTCGACCACGGACACGTCGAGGGTGAACTCGACGGCCCCGTCGCCGAACAGCAGCCTCCCGGCCTCGGTCGCGGCCTCGCGCACGGCCTCGGCGACCGGGGCCGCGACGTCGGCCGGGGCGTGCACCATGACCTCGTCGTGCAGGAAGAACACCAGGTGCGGCCTCCCCTCGATCTCCAGGAGCCGACGCCGCAGCGCCGCCATCCAGCACAGGGCCCACTCGGCGGCGGTGCCCTGCACCACGAAGTTGCGGGTGAATCGTCCCCAGTCGCGGCGGCGCCGTCGGGCGACGCGGACGTCCTCGGCGTCGGCGCCCTCGCTCACCGCGGCCTGCACGGCGGCCTCCCAGGCCGGCCC
>NZ_JALPKN010000516.1 GCF_023630195.1 Actinotalea sp. C106
GCCTGGCCCTGTCCGGCAGCCCCGAGGAGGGCGCCCTCCTCGGCGCCGCCAAGCCCGTGCCCGGCCCCCCCGGTCGCGGCCAGCTCGTCACCCGCGAGCGCGGCCTGCAGGTCGTCCAGCTCGCCCTGCTGCCGTCCGAGCACGAGGACGCGCCCGCCTGACCGCAGACGCCAGCAGGGCCCTCAGGGGGCCACCCGGACCGTGGACAACGCCTCCTGGAGCTCCCCCGACATGAAGGCACCCTGCGGCCCGCTGACGGACAGCAGCAGCAGGTACCCGTCCGGGTGCTCGACTGCCAGAGCGATCTCCCGGACCCCGTCCGCCGCCCGGGAACCCGTCCGGTGCGAGGCTGAGCCGCGCCAGGCGACCTCGACCGTGCCCGCCTCGTACGGCCCCGCGAGGCCGTCCACACCACGGTGCGATCCCGCCTCGACGCTGAGCACGGTCAGGAGCAGGCCCCCGGGGGCGACCCTGCCCCACGCCCCGTCCAGGGCCATCCCCTGCCCGGCCCCGGTGGACCGCAGGGCGTCCATGCGGTCATCCGGCACGTGCGCCCACGGGCCGAGGGCCTCGGGCAGCACCAGGCTCACCGGGCCGACCTCCGTGGAGCCCGGGTGCGGCTCACCGATCCCGGCCCGTAGCGCGCCGTCGGGCTCGCGGCTGATCAGGCCCGCGGCGCCAACACCCGCGGTCAGGGCGACCAGGGCGAGCGCGCCGAGCACGACCCGGGCCTGGGAGCGCGTCCTGCCCCGCCACCAGGCAGACCACCACGACCGCTGCAGCACCTGAGACCGCCGCAGCTCGCGGACCCGCTGCGGCACCTGGAACCGCTGCAGCACCCGGGACTGCTGCGTCGACGCCATGGCCTCACCGTACCGAGGGGGTCAGCGTGCCTGCGGTCGCGCCCGGCGCTGCTCCCGCCGTCGTGCACGCAGCGAGGCCAGGGACCACCGGGCCAGCCACCGCTGGCGCCGGGGGACGACGTCCTGCATCGCCGCGATCGCCGCGTCGACCTGCTGCCAGTAGGCGTCGACCTGCTCCGGCGCCGGCTCGCCAGGCCCGAAGACCACGGCGTCCGCCCCGGCGGCGAGACCGGCCACCGGTCCGCCGACCGTCGCGGCCCGGCGGGTGCTGACGTCGGGGTCCGCGGGTGCGGACCGACCGCGTGGTGCGGCGAACGCAGCGGTGAGCCCGACCGCGATCTCACGCCG
>NZ_JALPKN010000517.1 GCF_023630195.1 Actinotalea sp. C106
TGGCCTCCGACTTCGGGCAGCTCCGCGGTCGCTCCGCCGTAGAGCTCGGCCCCGAAGTCGACGCGCGGTGCCGCGGCCTCGTCGGCGCCCCCGCCGCAGCAGTCCGAGCCGCAGCAGTCCTCACCCGCACCTCCGGAGGCCTCGGGCTCCGCCCGCCTTCCTCCGACGACCGTCAGCGCGGCCGCCGCGTAGCGCTCCCGGACCTGCTCGACCCGTCCCTCGTCCATGACCCCTCCTAGATATCGATGCCTGTCGATGTCTGAGCGTGCAGTAAACATCGACAGACGTCAATATCTAGAGGAGGATGGGTTGATGAGCACCGCGATCGAGACCACCCCCGGCACCCCCGACCAGGTCGGCGCGCTCCCTGCAGCGGTGGCCTGCTGCGCACCCCTGGCCCGGACGCCGTTGTCCGCCAAGGATGCGCAGGGTCTCGCCGTCGTGCTCAAGGCCATCGCCGACCCTGCCCGCCTGCGGCTGCTCTCCCTCGTGGCCGCGCGCGAGAACGGTGAGGCCTGCGTGTGCGACCTCACCGAGCCCGTGGGCCTGAGCCAGCCCACCGTCTCGCACCACCTGCGGACCCTCGCCGACGCCGGGCTGCTCCGGCGCGAGAAGCGTGGGGTCTGGGCGTACTACTCGTTGGTGCCCGGCGCCCTCGACGAGATCGCGCGCGTGCTCACCACGGCCGGGCGACCCTGACGCGACCCGAGGACGGACGCGGGCTCAGTGCGACCGGAGCGCGTCGATCAGCTCGTCCTTGGTCATCGAGGACCTGCCGCTGATGTCGAGCTCGGCCGCCCGCGAGCGCAGCTCGTCGACCGTCCACTCCTCGTAGGCGGGCGAACCGCCCCCGCGGCGACCGACCTCGCTGCGCGAGCGGTTCGCCGCCGCGTTCGCGATGCGTGCGGCCTTCTCCTTCGAGCTCCCCTCGTCACGCAGCTTCTCGTAGAGCTCGTCGTCCTTGACGCTCGGTCCCGGGTCACGCTCGGGCATCGGGTTCCTCCTACTCGTAGTGCCGCCGTTCCCTTGCCACTCTGCGCCCGGGCCGGACGCCGCGCATCCGCGGGTGGCAGGCTGGGCCGATGGACGACGACGACCGCCTCGTGCTGGGGCAGATGACGGCGCTGGCGGCCCTCGCGTGGCCCGGGCGGGCTCGCTGGCCCCTCCCCCGCTCGGTCAGCGTGGTCGCGGCGTGCGCCCT
>NZ_JALPKN010000518.1 GCF_023630195.1 Actinotalea sp. C106
CCGCAGGCCGCGAGGGCCACCGGCAGCAGGAGGCCGAGGCCGGCCGCCCGACGCGTACGTCGGGAGAGGGCCGCCCGCGGGTGCGGGTGCGGGTGCGGGTGGACGGTGGTGCTCAGGGTCGAGGACATCGGATACTTCTCCTTGCGTGGAAGGCACCGGCCCCTCGGGGCGGGTGCTGCGTGACCGCCGGCGGCTACCGGCGGGACAGGCGTCGGGTGGACTGGCAGGTCCACCCGACGCCGCTCAGCCCCGGGTGGGGCCTGGGCTCGTCGACGGAGGTGCAGGCGGGCTCGGCGGGCCGGCCCGGGTCGGGGTGGCGACGTCGAGCACGAGGTCCACGGCCCGGTGGGCAGCCTCGGAGACCAGTGCCGCGAGGGCCTCCCTGTCCCGAGGCGTGGCGGCGCCGGGGAGCATGGTGATCTCCTCCAGGAGCTCCCCGGCCTGCCCGGCGAGGGTCGTGACGTGACCGTGCCGGGCGAGCAGGGCGTGGGCGGCGCCTCGAGCCCGTACCCCGGGCGCTGGGCGCAGCGCGGCCTGCGCAGCACCGAGGTGCAGGTTGACCTCCACCAGCTCGAGGGCGAGGGGCGTGACCGGACGGTAGGGCCGCGGCCGCTGCACCTTCTCGACCCTCCCGAGGGCGGCCGACCACGGCAGGACCACCCCGCTCACCGTCAGGTCGCCCTCACCTGCGCCCTGGGGACCGGCCTGCTCGGCTGCACCGCCGAAGGCCAGGCCACGGTGACGTGAGAGCACCAGGGCGAGCACCGGGTCGGCGTCGCTGGCGACCGAGGCCCTGAGCCAGGTGACGTCCCCGACCGCAGCCCCCGTCGAGCAGGCCGAGCGTCCCGAGAACTCCAGGTCCAGACCGGTGTCGACCGCCACGAGCCCGGCGTCGCGCAGCTCGATCGATGCGCCGAAGAACCACCCCTCGCGGGCGGCGTTCGCGAGGATCTCCTCAGCCTGCCCCGCCGTCCCGTGGAAGAGCGGCAGCTGGGACCACACGTAGTGCTCGCCCAGCGCCCGCCCGACGGAACGGTCGACCTCGGCGATCCGCCGTACCGCCTGCAGGGCGGTCGCCCAGCCCTGCCCGGCGGCCCCCTGCGCCGCCGGGCCGAGCAGGGTGGCCAGGCCGGCACGTCGGAGCAGGTCGACGGCCTCCTCCAGGTCGAGGGCGCCGCTGGGCCCGGACGCAGCGACC
>NZ_JALPKN010000519.1 GCF_023630195.1 Actinotalea sp. C106
GCCGTGTGGGGCGGCGCCGGGATGCTCGCCGTCGCCCTGCTGGCCGTCCCCGCGATCGCCCGCGGTCGCGAGCTGCTCGTGGCCCCCGGGGTGCTCGGCCTGACCCTCGCGACCGTCGGTGTGGTCGTCGCGACCGCCGAGGTGAGCCCGGGACCGGTCCTCGCGGTGGTCGTGGCCATCGTCGTGACCGCCGGCAACGGCATCCCCTGGCTCGCCCTCGCCAGCACCCCCCTGCGCGTGGTCTCGCCCCGCAGCGACGCCGAGATCCTCCTCGACCCGGACCCCGTGGACCCCGCAGCCGTGCGCGACCACTACGGGCGCGGCCACCGCCTCCAGATCGCCCTGCGCCTGGCCATCGCCCTCCTCGCCCTCGCCGCCGCCCCCGCCGTCGTGGCCACCGGGGTGCCAGGCACCCTCCTGATGGCCTCGGCCTTCGCCGGGATGCTCCTCGGCGTCCGTCAGACCTACTCACGCCAGGACGTCCTGGTCGTCATGGGCACCGGCATCGTGGGGCTCACCGTGACCGGGGTGCTCGCCGCCGCGGCGCACCCGGACTGGCGCCCGAGCCTCGCCCTGATCTCGGGCCTCGTCGCGGCCCTCGTCATCACCCTGAGCCTCGTCGCACCGCGGCGGCGGCTCGGGCTCGCGCGCCTCGCCGACACCGTCGAGCTGCTCTCCCTCGCCGTGCTGCTGCCCCTCGGCGTCGCCGCCGCCGGGCTGGTCTGAGCCGTGGCCTCCAAGAAGGACCTCGTCGAGGCCCAGACCTTCAGCCGGCGCCGCCTGCTGACCGCCTTCGTCTCCGGGACGCCCGGGGGGCGCGAGCTCGAGCCCACCAAGCCGATGCGGGCCGTCGCCGGCGGGGTGACCCTCTCGGTGCTGCTCGTGCTCGGCAGCCTCGGCTTCGGGCTGCTCAGCCCGGGCCTGCCTGCCGGGTGGGACGACAACCGGCTCGTGGTGACCGAGGACGGGTCCCGGTACGTCGCCCTCGAGGGCACCCTCTACCCCGTGCTCAACGCCGCCAGCGCGCGGCTCCTCGTGCCGCCCGGGGAGTTCGAGGTGGTCCAGGTGCGCGCCGAGCAGGTCGCCGAGAGCCCGCGCGGGCAGACCGTCGGCATCCCCTCGGCCCCCGACGCCGTCCCCGCCCCCAGCCGCCTCATCGGCTCCGGGTGGCTCGCGTGCGTGGGCCCCGAC
>NZ_JALPKN010000051.1 GCF_023630195.1 Actinotalea sp. C106
GTCCGACTTTCGCGCCGCGGACCGCGCGGGTCAGGCCGCACACGCCCAGCCCGGCGTCGGCCACGACGACCACGGCACCGATGCGCAGGCAGGCGTACAGGACGGCGGTGAGGTCGGCCCCGGGGGGCACGAGCAGGGAGACCCGATCCCCGGGGCGGACGCCGGCAGCGGTCAGCCCCGCGGCGAGCTCGCGGACCCGGCGCGCCAGCAGGGACCACGTGACCACGCGCGGGGAGTCGCCCCCGGGCGGGGCCATCTCGACCAGGGCGGTCTCGGTGCTGTCGCGCTGCTCGTCGAGCTGGTGCCACAGCGGGAGGTATGCGGGCTGGGCAGGGCGTGTGGAGGCGGGGGCGACCTCGGGCCCTGCGCCGTCCGACCCCGCGGTCGGCAGGTCTCCCAGCCAGGTCAGGGCGGCGCCGGCGTAGTCGACGTCCTCCGCGACGAGGTGACTGGCTCCCTCGAAGCGGTGCACGTCGGCGTGGGGCAGCCGGCCGACGAGGTCCTCGAGGTACTGGTCGCCGAACACCGGGTCGCTCGGCCCCCAGAGCATCAGCGCGGGCACCTGCAGCCCGCTCACGCCGGTCGCGATCCGGTCGAGCTCGGCGGTGCTGGGGTGGGCGGCGTCCACGGGGATGTCCGCGACGAAGCCGCCGATGCCCCCGCGCCGTGCGGCCTCGCGGTACGGGGCGCGGTAGCCCTCCTTGGCCGCGGCGGTGAGGCGCGGGCGGGCCAGGGCGAGGGTGGTCTCGAGGAAGGCGGGGGTAGCGACGGTGGCCCGTCCCAGGACGGCGGGCCGCAGGGCCAGGCGCAGCGGGGCGGGGATGCGCAGGTGCTCGGGCTGGTGGACGGCGGTGTTCAGCAGCACCACCCCGGCGAGCTGGTCGGGGTGGTCGACTGCCCAGCCGAGGCTGATGACCCCGCCCCAGTCGTGGCCCACGGTGACCACCGGGCCGGTCACGCC
This sequence comes from Actinotalea sp. C106, assembly GCF_023630195.1. Taxonomy (GTDB): domain Bacteria; phylum Actinomycetota; class Actinomycetes; order Actinomycetales; family Cellulomonadaceae; genus Actinotalea. The sequence continues at coordinate 962 of NZ_JALPKN010000051.1, forward strand.
CAGGGCCGTGGTCAGGTCGTCGAGGTCGGCGACGCGCCGGGGCAGGCCACGCAGCTGACCGGTGCGCTCGGAGTACCCCATCTCGAGCTGGTCGACCGCGATCACGCGCCACGCCACGCCGTCGGCCGCGGCCTGGGCGGTCGCGGCGGTGATCAGGCGGCGCCACAGGTAGGACCAGGTGGGGTTGCCGTGCACGCACAGCAGGGTGCCGACGGGCTCGACGCCGAGGCGGGCGAGGTGGTCGGCGTTGTCCAGCAGGTGCCAGGTGCGGCCCGGGCCTCCGGCCGTGACGAGGCGGGAGAAGGTCGGGTCGAGGCCGTCGAGCCCCGCGGGGGGCAGGGAGGCCGGGGCTGTCGAGCCGACTGCGCTCGGCAGGGGGGTGGTCACCAGGCGATCTCCATCATGGCCGTGTTGATGCCCGAGCCCACACCCATGAGGAGCACGCGGTTGCCGGGCTCGAGGGTGGTGGCCTCCTGCGCGAGGGTCATCGGGATCGACGCGGGGCCGACGTTGCCGTACATCGGGTAGGTGAGCGGCACGCGGGTGCGGTCGAGCTTGGCGGCCTTGATGATCGCGTCGGTGTGCACGTCGGAGACCTGGTGAAGGATGTAGCGGTCCATCGCGGACCAGCTCCAGTCCTCCTTGGCCTCCTTCCAGGCGGACATGACGAGCTCGAGCCCGCCCTTGAGCAAGGCCTTGGCGTCGGTGAACATCCCGTTGACGCTGCCCACGCACAGCTCGTTGAACTGAGTGGCGGCGCGCGTGACCCCGCCGAGGATGCGGTGGCCCGCAGGGTGCGCGTCGGCCGGGCCGATCACCGCGGCCACCGCCCCCGAGCCGAGGGTCAGCGTGGGGAACTCGCGCATGAAGTCCTTGCGGGTCACGCCCGGGCCGTTGAGCCGGTCGATCGTCGCGTGCTGGATCTCGTCGGCGTCCTCACCGTTGATCACCACGGCGTAGCGGATCTGCCCGGCGTCGATGAGCTGGGAGGCCAGGGTCATCCCGTTGACGAACCCGAGGCAGGCGTTGGCCAGGTCGAAGTTCACGGCCGACGGCGGCATGCCCAGCCCGTGGTGCAGCCGGACGGCGACCGAGGGCTCGAGGTGCTTGCGGGTCACCGACGTGTTGATGACCATGCCCACGTCGCTGCGGTCGATCCCCGCCTCGGCGAGGGCCTTCTCCCCGGCGGAGACCGCGGCGGCGTCGAAGGTCTGCCCCTCGGCCCAGTTCCGGCGCTCGTGGACCCCGGCGATCCGCTGCAGCAGACCCTCCGGCATCCGCAGCCGCTCGAGGACGGGGGCCAGCCGACGATCGATGTCGGCCGAGGTGGTCACCCGGTCCGCCATCGTGGTCGCCAAGGACAGCAGTGCCGCATTGCGGTGCACCGACGTCGCGTTGCCCTTCACACCACACCCCTCTCGTGAAGCGCTCCGGGCCGCGCCTCGCCCGCTCTGATCGTGCCACCCCCGCGACGGGGGCGCTCCCCGGGCCCAACGGGTGGGAGGGGCGGGGCGTTCCCGGGGGAGGGGGCGGGGCCTTGCCGCCGGGCGCCAGGGCGACCCCCTCACGTGGTGGTGCGCAGTCTGAACCGAGCGTCAGACACCTTCGACGGGATGCCTCCGTGTGGCAGGCGTGACCGTGATCGGCAGCCCCTCGACGTCCGTCGGCTCGTAGTTCCCGGACTGCACGACCAGGTTCTCGAGTCGCGGGAGACCGGCGACCACGTCGACCCCACGCAGCCGCGCGGCGCGCCACAGCTCGATCCAGTCCAGCTCACGGCAGTGGCGCAGGTCTCGCAGGTCAAGCACCGGACGCGCGCGGCGCGGGGCCGGGACATCGACGATGAGCGTGCGCAGGGCGGGCGTCTCCACGAAGGCCTCGAGGCTTCCCAAGTACGCCCCATGCAGCGCGAAGTAGTCCAGGGAGGCAGGGAGCGACCCCGGACCCGCTTGGACGACCTGCCCCCGCCCCGTGAGCTTGACGACCTCAAGGTTGTGACACCCCTCGAGTATCGCCAGGTTCTCGTCAGCAAAACTCCCGAGCACAAGCTCGGACAGACTCGGTAGCTGCGCGAGGCCGCCTTCCAGCGAACTCGCCGCTCGAACCACCAGCGACCGCAACCCGAACATCGAAGCGATGGGAAGCCTCCCCTTGTACGGGGCGAGGGAGTGCAGCACCTCGAGGTTGTCGCCTGCACCCGCCGGCAAACTCCATGACGAACGGCCAAAGACCTCCAGGAAGCGCAAGGGGATCGCTTCTCGCGCAAACTCCAGCCAAGCAGCGACGTGGTCGCTCGCGACCGCAATCCCGGTCACGTCGCGACTCAGAAGCAGGTCCAGATCATCGCCTCTCGGAGGTCGGGACGGCTCGGCGACGACGTACTTGTGCTGTTCAACCTTGTTCTGCTCGACGGTGTGCACCCGCACTCTCATCGGAACACCATATCGCCCAGGGTGGGCCAATTCCGATCAGGAGAAGGCCGCGCCCCACTCCACCGCACCCCCAGGTTGGGGCGCTCCTCCCCAGATTCCGGATCACTGAAGCAGTCGCGCAAGCATCCCTGTGGGCGAAGCGGCGCCGATGCCGTGCATGACACACGCAGGCTCGGAGCCAACCCAGACCTGTAGGTGCACTGCGTCGCGGGCGACCGGGCCTCGGGCACGCTTCCGGAGGGACCACGCCGTGGGCATACTTCCGGAGTGACCACGACGCAAGGCAGCTCCCCGAGCCGGTGGACCATCACGAAGTCCGCTGCAGCACTCCACCGAGAGGTCCTTCAGCCGGCGGGCTATCAGCGTCGCGGAACGGAGTGCTTCAAGAAGGACTTCTTGCACCGTCACACTGTCTTCCTTGCCCAGCGCTTCTTACCTCCGGAGGAGCGAACACTAGAGGTGGGATTCTATGTCCAGTGGGCAGGTTTTGAGAAGTACACCCTTCCCGAATTTCCCTACCTAGGGATCAGCGGCAACCTGTCGGGCCGATACCTGCAACCACCAACCACAGAGAAGGATCTAGACCCGTCGCTTGTCGCCGGCGTCGCCGGTCCCCTTCTGTCCTACCTCGAGGCGCCGAGAACTCGCCTCGATTTCATCGAACACCTCCTGGGGTATCGCAATATTGATCCGCCAGGTATCTGCACTTCAATGAGTCCTGCAGCACATTCATACTGTGCAGCTTGGGGTGCTTTGACCCTCAGGGACCCAAGGCTCTGCACCCGGGCCCTGCGTCAGGCTCTTGCACAGTCGTCGGCACCTCCCGAAGCCCGGGATGCGCACATAATGTCCCTCATCGAGACGTGGCACCGTGAGTTGGTCAACGCGATCGATGCCGTATGGCAGGACATGCACAACGAGCCGAGGCCTGAGTAGACGCAGCACCCTGGCGGGCCCGTCGCCCGAAGAGTTCTTCCCCCCGTGACGGAGGCCTTGCGAGGTCACGGCTTTCGCGTCTCCGGTCGGCACGCAGGTCCCCCGAGACCCACAAGGACTGCCCCCTCAGCTGCTCGACCCCCCGGAAGCTGACTTCGGCCTCCACGGAGATGATGGCGTTCCCGTCCGCGTTGACCTGCGCGACCACCTCGGGGTCGAGTCGCGACACATCCGACGCGTGCAGGCACATTCGGTCTCGATCGCGATAGAGCAGATGCTGCGCCGAGGCCGACACCACCAGCTCCGGCTCGAAGTGCAACCGCTCGAACCAGGACGACACATGCTCAGGCGGGGCGGCTCCCGTGTCTCTTCCGGTACTTCTCTGACGTCTCATCCCTGGCATGCGCAAGGGCTACCACCCCACCCAAGTCCTTGAAGCTGTTGTGTTCCACGACTCGGAGACCGTACGACGGCCTCGGGTAGACGGACGGCTCCGCGATGGCCTTCCTCCGCTCACCGAGAGCCCTGCGGGTCGACCGCTGAGAGTCGCCATCGGGCCTCGTGGCGCACCCGACGAGTCCCGGAGTCAGCAAGCCTCTGCAGAAGCTCTTCGCACTCGCTCTCGACGGCACATGCCCGCTGAAGAAAGATGCTCATGTCCGAGACCGGGACCGACGAGAGGCAATCGCCTGACCTCATCTGGGCGCGCATCTCAAGATCGCCGATGTGTCGCAGAACATCCTCACGATCAGGCCCTTCCGGCAAGAGATTCAAGGCCCGCGGTCGTAGCTCCGGAACCTCGACCACCTCCCACACGACAGCACGAACGAGGGCTTGGACGGGCTCGCCGGCAACAACGGCAAGGACCAGTTCATGGTCGCCGCTCTTGATGGCGTCGTGGTACATCTGCCAGCGCTCGTGCTCATCAGGCACGTCCAGGTCGACGGGGCCACGGCCTGGATCACGTGATGCCAGCCGCTGGATCGACCAACTGCGGGACCCACCAAGCTCCTCAGTCACCATGCCCTCGCAACCTGCTGGTCTAGTGCTGTACCCCATGACGCGCCCCTCCGAAATTCTCCACGAACTCTCGGACGTGGTCGACCTCGGCCGCGTTGATCCCGTGGGCCAGCCCCGGGTACACGTGGGCGGTCAGCGTGGTGTGCTGCGGCAGCCACCTCTCGGTGCGCTCAACCGCGTGCGCGGCGATGACCTGGTCCTCCGCGCCGCGCCCCCAGAAGGCCGCGGGCCGGAGGCGGGCCAGCTCCTCGTCGGCGGGCTGGGGTGCGTCCAGCACGAAGCCGCCGAGCACCACCGGGGCCAGCACCCGGTCGGACCGGGTGCGCAGCAGCTGGGTGGCCATGAGCCCGCCCTGGGAGAAGCCGACAGGGACCACGGGCGTCGCCGGGTCGAGGTTGGCGTCGACCCAGGACCAGATCGCCTCGGTCGCCTCGATGACGAGTCCTGGCTCGGGGCGGCCGGGGGTCGTGATCGGGACCCAGGCCGCGCCCCCACCAGGCAGGCCGATCGGCGCACGCAAGGAGGCCCAGGGCAGGTCGAGGCCGAGCTCCGGGACGAGCGGGGTCAGGTCGTTCTCGTGCGACCCGTACCCGTGCAGCAGGAGCAGGACCGGCCCGGGGCCCTCGAGCCCACCGGGTGACCGGACGTCACGCAGGGCGCCGCTCACCGACCCACCAGCTCCTCGGTGGACAGGTCGGGTAGCGCGACGGTGACCTGCGTTCCCCACGGGTCGACGACGCCCACGCTCCGCCCGTCGGCACTGAAGGGGATCGACCGGGCGCGCAGCCGCTCCGCGAGGACCACGAGCTCCTGGGGGTCTGGGACGGTGACCGCGACGTCCCCGAGCCCGAGGCTCGCGGCACGGGGGCCGGACCCACCGCTGTTCCACGTGTTCATCGCGATGTGGTGGTGGTAGCCCCCTGCTGAGGCGAACAGCGCCCCCGGGTAGTCGGTCTGCGTGGCCTCGAAGCCGAGCGCGTCGACGTAGAAGGCCCGCGCCGTCTCGATGTCGCCGACCTGCAGGTGCACGTGACCCACGCGCCCGGCCGCCGCGGGCCCGGCGTCGAGGGCGTCCTGGCTGAGGTGCCGGTCCAGGTACTGCTGAGGGTCGAGGTAGCGCGTGTCAATCGCGATCTGCCCGCCGCGCCGGACCCACTGGCTGCGGTCGCGGTCGGCGTAGAGCTCGACGCCGTTGCCCTCGGGGTCGGTGAAGTAGAAGGCTTCGCTGACCAGGTGGTCGCTCGAGCCGACGAAGCGGCTGCGCGGGTCCTGCGCGGCCCGGTAGACGGTCGCCGCGAGGCTGGCCGGGTCCTCGAGGAGGAACGCGGTGTGGAAGAGGCCCGGCTGGCGCGGGTCCACTCCCGGCAGGTCAGGGGTGTGGATCAGGCGCACCAGCGGCGTGGTGCCGCGGCCGAGCACCCGGTGCACCTCGCGGTGCCGGGCGTCCTCGGCGAGGGGCTCCAGGGCGAAGGCCCGCGCGTAGTAGTCGGACATGCCCTCCAGGTCGCCGACCCGCAGCGTCACGGCACTCATGGAGGTCTCGGGGTGAAGGACGCGCTCGTCGACGGCGTGGGTCATGCAGGGCTCCTCGATGGATGAGGTGGGGCCAGCCAGAGGAAGCGGGTGGCCATGCGGACCGACTTAGTTGTACACGCAACCATACATCGGTGGTTGTACCTGCAACTACCTCGTAAGGTGGGGGCGTGGCAGAGCTCCGGCACGACGAGCGCGTGGCGGTCGCACGCCTGCACGCCCTGCTCGAGCTCCTGCCCACGGCCCTGGACCGGCAGCTGGCCGCGACCGGTCTGACCTCCTTCGAGTTCACGCTGCTCGAAGCCCTGCACGAGGCCGACATGGGCAGGCTGCGCCTCAGTGCTCTCGCCTCACGCACCAATGCGACCCTCCCGCGGCTCTCGCGCGTGGTGACCGGGCTCGAACGCAAGGGGCTCGTCGCCCGGATGGCCTGCGAGGCGGACGGGCGCGCGACCAACGCCGTCCTGACCGAAGCCGGCAGCCGCGCCTACCGGGACGGCCGCCCGGTGTACGAGGACGCCGTGCGACGGACGGTCCTCGACGGCCTCGACGAGGAGGGGGTCGGGCGTCTGGCCGACCTCGCCTACACCGTGCTCACCAAGCTCGACCCGGACCGTCGCCTCGCCGTCACCAACGAGGGAGCCGACGAGGCGTGCGGGGCCGACCCCGCCGACCCTGCGCCGACGGCGTGCGCTGCCGACCCTGCCCTCGCCGACCCGGCCGCGTGCCCGGCGGACCCGCGGACTGACTAGAGCCACCCCTCCCGGACCACGACCTCCTCGCCGACCCACCGCCGTCGCAGCCACCGGTCGTGGCTCGCGACCACCACCGCGCCGGGTGAGGTCTGCAGGGCGTCCTGGAGCTCGTCGGCCAGGGCAAGGGAGATGTGGTTGGTCGGCTCGTCGAGCAGCAGCAGCCCCGGGCGCCGCGCCACGACCATCGCGAGGACCACGCGCCGTCGTTGCCCGACGCTGAGGGTCCCGACCGGGCGGTCGACGTCGCGGGGCGGGATCAGCCCGAGCTCGACCAGGCGCGGGGCGTCAGGCAGCCCGGCCGTGGCCAGGGCGTAGAGCTCGCGCGGGGTCCGCTCCTCGGCCGCGAGGTGGACGTCCTGCTCGAGCAGCGCGACCTCGACCCCACGACGGCGCTGCACCGTGCCCTGCGCCGGTTCGAGGTCCCCCGCGAGCACCGCCAGGAGGGTCGACTTCCCTGAGCCGTTGGGCCCCGTGACGAGCAGTGGTTGCCCCGCAGCGACCTCGAGCCGCGGCGCCACCAGCCGGCCGGGGACAACGACGTCTCGCAGCCAGACGACCAGCTCGCCGACGGTGTCAGGGCTGGGGGCGCCGTCCGTCGGGGTCCGGAAGGTCAGGCGCGGTGGGGGCTTGCGAACCTGGTCGGCCTCGAGCTCGTCGAGCCGGCGCTGGGCGTTGCGCACCCGACGCGAGAGCTGGTGCTGCACGCGGCCCGCCTTGAAGTCGAACTGCATCTTGTCGCCGTCGGTCGGGCCACGACCAGGGGCCACCCGACGCGCGACGCCGGGGACCGCGCGGCGCAGGTCGGCCAGCTCCTCCTGCTCGGCGGCGTGCCGCCGCTCCCACTGCTCGCGGCGCACCTGCTGCTCACGCCGGTGGTCGCCGTAGCTGCCGCGGGTCAGCACCGGGCCACCAGGTGTGGGGTCCAGGTCCAGGACGCTGGTGCACACCTCGTCGAGGAGCACCCGGTCGTGGCTGGCCAGGAGCACGGCACCGGGCAGGGCGCGGATCTGAGCGGCGAGGAACTCCGCGGCGCCGTCGTCCAGGTGGTTGGTGGGCTCGTCGAGCAGCAGCGCCCCCGGACGGCGGACCAGGAGGGCCGCGAGGGAGACGCGGGTGCGCTCGCCGCCCGAGAGCTCGAGCAGGCGACGGTCCCGCGCGAGGTCCGCGACGCCGAGCCCCTCGAGAAGGAGTTCGAGGCGATGGTCGACGTCCCACGCGTCGGCGAGCTCGGCACGGCGCAGGGCGAGGTCGTAGGCGTGGGTCGCGGCGTCGTCGGCCGTGGGGTCTGCGAGCGCGAGGCCGGCCCGCTCGACCGCGCCGACCAGGGCGCGGACCTGGGTGAGGGCTTCGTCGAGCAGGTTCGCGACGGTGGTCCGGGTGGTGAGCGGGACCTCCTGGCGCAGCCAGCCGAGGTCCGGTGGGCGGTGCACCTCACCGACGTCGGGCTCGAGGTCCCCCGCGAGGACGCGGAGCAGGGTCGACTTGCCCGAGCCGTTCTCACCGACCAGCCCGACGCGGTGGCCGGGGTCGACGGCGACGCTCAGGTCGGTCAGGACGGGACGGTCGGCGAAAGAGACGCTGATGCCCTCGGCCCGGAGGACGGGGCCGGTGGTCGGCGTCGGCGTCGGCTGACCGACGCTGTGCTGGCCGACGGACGTGGGGGACGGGAGGGATCGGGGCATGGGACACCTGCGCACGGGAGTCGGGACGGGACTCGGGGCAGGTCAGATCCACATGGGGTCGACCGTAGGTGGGGCGAGACGGCACGGCTAGGGGTTTTCTCGGGTGTGCCCGTCCTCCCACGCGCGGAACCTGCCGAGCTGCCCGAGGCACAGCACCGCCGCGAGGAGAAACAGCCCTCCGGCCACGGCGAACGGGGCACGCAAGCCCAGCACGCTGGCGAGCACCCCGCCGACGGCGGCCCCGGCGGTGAGCCCGAGCAGACCGACGAGGCGGCTGAGCGCGCCGACCCGCCCCATCATCGCGGCGGGTGTCGCCCGCTGGCGGACCGAGGTCGCCAGGACGTTCCACATCACGGCATGGGCGATGTAGAGGGGGAGGGCCACCGCGACGACCGCGAGGTTCGTCGTCAGGGAGATCACCACGAAGGACGCCGCCCCCAGGGTCAGCGCGGCCACGATCGCCCCGCCGTACCCGAGCAGTCGGCGCAGGCGTGAGGCGACCACGCTGCCCAGCAGGCCACCCAGGGCCGAGAACGACAGCAGCAGCCCATACCCGGTCGCGCTCAACCCCAGCTCCTCGCGAGCCCAGAGCACGAGGTAGGAGAAGGGGATCATGTACGCCACGCTCGCCAGGCCGCCGACGACCACGAGGAGCCGCACGACGTGGTGGTGGGCCGTCCACGTCGCGCCCTCGCGGATCGCCGCGACCACACCCCCGGGCCGGGCCGGACCCTCGTCGAGGGGCACCACGTAGGTGCCCCGCAGCCTCCAGTAGGCGAAGCCGGCAGCCAGGAACGCGCCCGCGGTCACGGCCGACGGCGCGAAGGCAGCCATCGCGAAGAGGAAGCCCCCGAGCGGAGGCCCGACGAACTCGTCGACGACCGTCTGCGTCCCGGCGATCTGCGCGTTCGCCCGATCCAGCCGGTGCGCGGGGACCGCTTGCGGCAGGACGGCGACGGCGGCCCCGTCCGAGACCGACTCGAGCACCCCCATCGCTGCGTAGACGACGTAGAGCGCCACCAGCGGTGCGGCCTCGGCGACCACGAGCACGCTCAGCAGCGCGAACATCGCCGCACGCGAGAAGTTCGCGAGGTGAAGCAGGCGTCGGCGGTCGACCCGGTCGACCAGCACCCCGATGCCCAGGACCGTGAGGACCCGCGGGGCCGAGTAGGCGATCGCCAGGCCGGAGATCGCCAGCGGGTCATCGGTCAGCGTGGCCGCGAGCAGCGGCAGGGCGATGAAGGTGATCCCGTCGGCCAGGTTCGACGACGCGTTGCCGCACCAGAGGCGGCGGTACTCGGCTCCCAGCCCCACGCGTGGCCTCCTGCCCTGGCACCGCGCCCACCGGCGGCAGCGCCTGGCGAGGATAGCCGCCGGCTCAGCCCTGCGTGACCTGCAGGACCCAGGTGCCTTGACCTAGCGTTGCGAGTTCGACGTCAGAGGGGGCAGTCATGGCCATTCTTCTTGCCGGTTGCACCGCCGTGGTGGCGCTCACGATCGACAGCGTGGTGCGCCGACGCAGCTCACCGGGGTCGATGACCCTGATCGTGTTCCACGGTGTGCTCGCAGGGCTCTTCCTGCTGCTGTCGCTCAGGCCGCAGATGCTGGGCGTCACCGCCGAGGAACCATGGACCGCGATGCTCGCGGGAGGTTTCATCGCCATGGGGCTGAACGCCGTCCGAGAACGCCTGTGGGCGCCACGCGCGGACCGGGCAGTCGACCGCGCGACGTCACCCCAGGGGCATGGGGACGTCGGCAGCAGCGACCGCTAGCCGCCAGCCCTCAGCCCTGCGTGACCTGCAGGACCCAGGTGCCCTGCGCCTCGGTCTGCACCGCGAGGCGCACCGTCTCCCCGACCGGGGCCTCGCGGCCGAAGCCGAGCATCCCCTCGCTGCAGTCCTGCTGCTCGACCACCTCGTCGCCGTCGATCGAGAACGCGATGGTCATCTCGGCGTCCAGGCACCGGACCTGCGCGCCCCAGGCGCCCTCCGGGGCGAACTCGATCATCTCCGAACCACGGCCGAGACGTGGTTCGACCAGCGGTTCACCGTGGCCCCCGGTCCGCAGGTCCTCGGCGGCCTCGATCGCCAGGTCCACCGTGGGATCCGGCGCTGCGCACGCGGCGAGGACGACAGCAACGAGGGGAGCGGCCGCGAGGAGTCGTCGTGAGCCCATCGTCGACGGTAGGAGAAGCCCGCCGGACGGGCAACGGACGGCCCCACCCGCCGCACACCTACGCTGTCACCATGCGCCTGGCCCAGCTGGCCCTCATTGACCTCGACGGCGCCCCAGGTGTGGCCATGAGCCTGCTCTCCCCCGGAACCTCGCCCCAGCACGTGCGCGTCGATCTCGCCGTCCTGCAGCCGGGGGCCAGCCTGCCCAAGCACCCCGCGGGCCAAGAGCAGGTCTTCTACGTCGTCTCCGGTGAGGGGCGGGTCGCGGCCGACGACGACGTGGAGCACCGGGTCTCGGCGGGCTGGGCCGTGACGTGGGAGCCCGGCGAGCAGCACACGTCGTGGGCGGACACGGCCATGACGGTCGTGATCATCCAGCGGCGGCGCGGGGCGCAGTGAGCGCCTCGCGGGGACCTGCGCTTCGGGCTGCCAGCATGGCTCCGTGACTGGTGGACATGGGTGGCGCATAGACCCTGGAACTTTGCGCGAAGTGGTCACCGACCGGGCGCTGATCGAGGGGCAGCTGCGCACCGCGACGTCCGCCGATCGGGTCTGGCTGCTGCGCCTGTTGGGGCACCTGGAGCAGTCCGCCTCCGAGGGAGAGGCGCTCCTAGCCGCCAGTGCGGCGGTCCCAAGGCATGAGCGCATTCGCCCGCTGCTGCTGGTCGCCCACACCCGATCGTGGCAGCGAGCCTGGGGACGCGCAGCCGAACTCCACGCCGAAGCCTTAACACTGGCCGTGGACACATCCCGCGAAGCCGTGGTCCGTCAGCACTGGGGCAAGTGCCTGTTCGAGCAAGAGCGCTACGCCGAGGCCGCTGAGCAGTTCCGCACCGCACTACGTCTACGGCAGGCGGCCGGCGAGGCCGCTGACCTCGTGGAATCGTCTGCGATCGCCCTCCGCCGCACCCGTGAGTTGGGGAGCCTGACCCGCTTCTCCGGGCACTCGATCTGAGGCGATGATCGTCTCGGAGGGGAGTCTGAGATGCCTGCAGCCAAGCCGCCGGAGTTTCGGCGTCGAGCAGTGGACCTGGCCCGTTCGGGTCAGCAGCCGGTCGCGAAGATCGCGGCCGAGCTGGGGATCAGTGAGTCGTGCCTGCGCCGGTGGATGGCCCAGGACGACGTCGAGGCCGGCCGCCGGGAGGGGCTGACCAGCGAGGAGCGCAAGGAGCTGGTCGAGCTGCGGCGCCGGACGCGGGCGCTGGAGATGGAGAACGAGATCCTCAAGCGCGCCAGCGCCTACTTCGCCCGGGAGAACGTGCCCCAAAATGACCGCCCGGCTGGTCCAGGAGCTGGCGGCCGACGGGGTGCCCGTCGCGCTGACCTGCCGGGTGCTGGGGATCTCGCGTTCAGGGCTCTATGGCGCGCTGCACCGGGCCCCGAGCGCACGTCAAGTGGCCGACCAGGCCCTGACCGCGACGATCACGGCGATCCATCACGGGTCGCGCGCGACCTTTGGCGCTCCGTCCGCGCTTGCGCCGATGTCCCGGATGCCGCCTTCGGCCGCCGGCGCTGGCCTGCTGGGCTGCCCAGTCACGCCGGGAAGGGCTTGGCCCGCAGGCGTTGGACGTGCCAGGACGCGAGCACCAGGCTCACAACAAGGACGATCAACGTGGTGGGCGTCCCGAGGTCTTGGCCACCTGCCCGTCCCAGCCCGGCGAACCACCACAGTGCCCCGCTGACCGCCGCGGCGGCGCCCGCGGCCGATCCCGCGAGCACTCGGCTGCCGACCCGGCGATAGCCGAGCACGAGCACCCCTGCTGCCGCCGCTGCCGCAAGCAGCCCGATCACGGCCCCGATCACAAGACCGCCGACCAAGGAGAACGGCAGCAGTCCCGGCACCTCGTCCCCGGCGATATGGAGGCCAGCGGCGGCCACGGTTCCCAGCAGGGCTCCGCTGAGGACCCCGCGACCCAACGCTCGGCGCAACACCTCACCCAAGGAGGCAGGTGGTGGTGCCGGCCGCGTCTCGTCCATCGACCGATCATGCCGTGTCCTGAACCTTCCGTGCCCGAGAGAGGAGCTCGGCTCGCCGATCCAGTGCGGCCGCGAGGCATCATGGAGGCCCGGTCAAGTCCATCGGGCGAACGATCGCCCGGTGGAGGAGCGCAGCCTTGGTTCTGACTGCAGCACCCAGCGGCCCACACCGCGCCCGACGCCAGGCGAGGCCCGAGCCTGCGGCTCAGCGCTCCTTTGCATCGCTGCACACCCGTGTCGTCCCCGCCGAGCGGCGCTACTCCTGAGCCGCGCTGAGCGCCTCGAACGCCACCGCGGCCGCTTCGGCGACCAGCGCGTCGTCGTAGCCCGCGCCGGCCGCGTCGCGGGACGAGAGCACCGCGATGACCACGGGAGCGCCGTCGTCGGGCGGGTGCACGACGGCGAGGTCGTTGCGCGTGCCGTACCCGGCGGCCCCGGACTTGCTGCCGACCACCCAGCCCTCGGGAGCCCCGGCGCGGATGAGCTCGTCACCCGTGACGCTGCCTCGCAGCCACTCGACCAGCACGTCGCGCTCGGCGGCAGGCAGGGCGTCGTCGACGGCGTAGGCCCGCAGGCTCTCGGCCAGGGCGCGGGGGGTGCTCGTGTCCCGGGTGTCCCCCGGGGTGGCCTCGTTGAGGTCAGGCTCGGTGCGGACCACCTCGGTGGTGGTGTCACCGAGGGCCGTCAGGCCGTCGTCGAGACCCTGGGGGCCGCCGAGCACCTCGAGGAGGAGGTTCGCGGCCGTGTTGTCACTCTCCTGGACGGCGGCCTCGGCGAGCTCGCCCACGCTCAGGCCCGCGTCGACGTGCAGCTCGGTGACCGGGGACCAGCTGACCAGGTCGCCCTGGCCATAGGTGATGACCTCCTCGAGCCCGTCCACACCGACCTCGGCCAGAACCGCCCCCGCAGTGAGGGCCTTGTGGGTCGAGGCGTAGGCGAAGCGCTCCTCGGGGCGGTGGCTGATCTCCAGTCCCGTGCCCGTGTCGACCGCGTGGAGGCCGAGCCGGGCGTCGTACCGCTCCTCGAGCTCGGCGAAGGCCGCGGCGAGCTGCTCGGACTCCGCGTCGGTGAGCGCGGGGGCGGTGGGACTGGGCTCCTGCGTCGGCTCGGGCCGGGTCGCCGTGGGGGCGGGGTCCACCGGCGCCTCCGCCGGGGTACCCCCGCAGGCGGCAACACCGACGAGGAGGAGCACGACGGCGGCTGGGCGCAGGGCGGTGCGAACGGCGGTGCGGGTCACGGCACGAGGGTAGGACGGCCCGCCGTCGGGCCCCCGAGCCGGGATTCCCGGTGCGCCCCCCGCGCCCCGTCGGCGACAATGGTGCCTCGTGACTCCTGGGCCCCCTGAGCAGCAGCCGTCGTCGGACCGACGTCGGCGGTCCTCGCGCGGGCGCGGCCGGGACGGGAACCGGGGC
>NZ_JALPKN010000520.1 GCF_023630195.1 Actinotalea sp. C106
CTACGATCCGACTTTGGGGTGGTCGTCTCGCCTCGCCCGGCCCCACCCCGTCCCGCGGTGACCTCGAGGCCCTCGTGGCCGACCTGCACGCGAGCGCGGGGCTCGCGCGGCCCCTCGCCCTCCGGGCGTCCCGGCTCGAGACCGCCCTGGACCGGGCGGGCGCGACCGAGTCTCGGGCGCGGGTCCTCGTGGTGGACCGTGCTGGCTGGTCCCGCGGGGCGGCCCAGTCCTTCGCGGGGCTCACCGCCCCGAGGCAGGAGCACCACGACCCGGACCTGGACCCTGACCCGCTCTGGTCCGTGGGCGGCTCCGCCACCCCCGACCATCCCGACGCCTCCCGCACCCTGGGTCGGGCGTTCGCAGGGGCCCGGGCGGTGCCCGTCACTGCCCAGGCCGCGGGGCTCCTCGGGCTCCTCGCGGGACGCGTGCTCGGGCAGTTCGACCCGTTCGCCCCGACCGCGGGGCCGTCCGGCCGGCTGCTCCTGGTGGCACCCAACGTCCTGCGCACCGAGCGTGCCCTCGGCGCCGACCGGGCTGACTTCCGGCTCTGGGTGTGCGTGCACGAGCAGACTCACGCGCTGCAGTTCGCCGCAGCCCCGTGGCTGGTCGACCACCTTCGCGCCGAGCTCGCGGCCCTCGCCGAGGAGGTGGCGGGGAGCTCGGCCGGCCAGGACCTCGCCCTGGCCGTCGCGCGGGGGCTGCGGGCGCTGCGCACCGGGTCCGAGGACCCCGAGGAGTGGAGCATGCTCGACCTCGTGCTCGACGACGCGCAGCGGGAACGCGTCGCGCAGGTCACCGCCGTCATGTCCCTGCTCGAGGGCCATGCCGACGTCACGATGGACGCCGTCGGCCGGCGGTGGATCCCGACCGTGCGGCGCCTGCGTGCCCGGATGGAGGCCCGACGGCGGACCGCGACCGGGGTGGACCGCTGGTTGCGTCGGCTCGTGGGCATGGACGCCAAGCTCGCCCAGTACCGCCGCGGCGCCACCTTCGTGCGCAGCGTCCGTCGAGCAGCCGGGCGTGATGCCCTCGACGCGGCCTGGGCCGGGCCCGAGGGGCTGCCCACGGCGAGCGAGGTCGCCGACCCTGCCGCCTGGGTCCGGCGGGTTCACGGGTGACCCAGGCTCGTCGTGGCCGGGCCTGATCCCGCGGTCGC
>NZ_JALPKN010000521.1 GCF_023630195.1 Actinotalea sp. C106
GCTGGCTGCGGTCGGTCGGGCTGCGCCGCCGGTTCGACGCGGTCGCCGCGGTGGCCGCCTTCGAGGCTCAGGCCCCGGGCATGGTCCTGTCCCTCGGGGTCCCCGTCGGGTGGCTCGACGGCCTGCCCGCGACCCCCGTGGTGTGGGCCGCGGTGCTGAGCGAACGCCTCACCGACGACGCCCGCTGGGACTGATCCACCACGCCGCACCCTGGACGCGTCGAGCCCCACGCCGCGTGAGCGACTACCCTCGCGAGCATGCTGGTCCTGAGTCGACGCGTCGGAGAGCGCCTGATCATCGGTGACGACATCGTCATCACCGTGATCGACGTGCGCAACGACGGCGTGCGCATCGGCATCGACGCGCCCCGCGACGTGCGGGTGAACCGCGCCGAGGTCCTCGAGGCCGTCGAGAAGGCCAACACCGAGGCCGTCGCCGCCGACGACGCCGTCGCCGACGCCCTGCGCGCCCTGCGCCCCCCCACCCCCGAGGCCTGAGCCCACACGCACGCTGGCCTCACCCGGCGGGATCACTCACATGCCCCTCCGGACGGCCGAATACACCTCCAGCACGTGACGGAGAACCGTCGCACCGTTCGGCCTGGAGGTTGACGTGGAGGACTTGGACGAGATCGTCCGCGAGTTCCTCGTGGAGAGCCACGAGAACCTCGACCAGCTCGACTCGGACCTGGTGGCCCTCGAGGGCTCGCCGGAGTCGCGTGAGCTGCTCAGCAGCGTGTTCCGCACGATCCACACGATCAAGGGCACCAGCGGGTTCCTGGCCTTCGGCAAGCTCGAGAAGCTGACCCACGCGGGGGAGAACCTCCTCGTGGAGCTCCGCGACGGCCGCCGCTCGATGGACCTGCCGACCACGGACGTGCTCCTGGAGATGGTCGACGGTGTGCGGTCCATCCTGCAGGCGATCGAGTCCAGCTCGACCGAGGGTGACGTGGACGTCGCCCCGACGGTCGAGCGGATCCGTGTGGTCCTCGAGCAGCGAGACCAGGTAGAGGAGACCCCCGTGCCCGACCCGACCCCCGCCCCCGAGGCGCCGGCCGACCCCACCCCCGTGACCGAGGTCGCCCCGCCCGTCGTCGAGCCGGCCACCGCCCCGGAGGCCGAGCCGGCCGCCAAGGTCAAGGC
>NZ_JALPKN010000522.1 GCF_023630195.1 Actinotalea sp. C106
AGGAGGACGCCTGGCTGCGCGAGGTGGACGAGGCGGTGGCCGCGAGCCGCCCGGTGGCGGTCGGCTCAGGCGCCGCGGCCCCCGAGGAGGTCCTGACGTGAACCAGCTCCTCAGCCCTCCCCCGCCCACGCAGCCCTCCCACGCCGCGGCCGCCACCAGGGTCACGTCCTCCGCGGCCCCCGAGGTCCTCGGCGACGGCACCACGGGCGCTTCCCGGGCGCGGTCCCGCTGGCGTCGGGCACGGTGGCCCCTGGCGGTCCTCGGGCTCATCGTGGTCGTCGGCTCGCTCTCGGCCGTGCTGCAGCCGCGCACCTCCGAGGTCCCCCTCGCCCCGGACAACCCCCAGGGCGGCGGGGCTCGCGCCGCCGCCGAGATCCTGGGCGCCCAGGGGGTCGAGGTGACGATGGTGCGCACCTCGGCCGAAGCCCTACGGCGCGCCGAGGCCGGGACGACCCTCCTCGTCACGAGCACCTTCCTGCTCGACGACGGCCAGGTCGAGGCCCTCGCCGAGAGCGCCGCTGACGTGGTGCTGCTCGACCCTGACTGGTGGGTGCTGGACGCGGTGACCGACGGCGCGATGGATCTGGGCTGGCTCAGCGCGAGCACGGTGCGTGCCGCCGACTGCCCCGACCCGGCAGCCCAGGCCGCGGGGCAGATCCGCAGCGGCGGCTCAGGGGTGGTGGCCGTCGACCCCGACGTCGTCGTCTGCTTCCCCACGGGCGAGCCCGGAACCGGTGCCTACGCCGTCCTGGACGACGGGGGACGCCGCGTCGCCGTCCTGGACGACGCCTCCCTCACCACGAACGACCGGCTCTCGGAGGACGGCAACGCCGCGCTCGTGCTGCACACCCTCGGCCGTCACGAGCAGCTCACCTGGTGGGTGCCCACCTACGGCGACACCAGCGAGGCCACGACCGGACCGGCGACCGGTGAGCTGTTGCCGACCTGGGCCGGACCGGTCGCCGCCCAGCTGGCCCTCGTCGTGGTCATGCTGATGCTGTGGCGGTCCCGAGCTCTGGGTCGCGTCGTGACCGAGCCGCTGCCGGTCACGGTCCGCGCGGCCGAGGCCACCCTCGGGCGCGCTCGGCTGTACCGTCGCTCCCGGTCCCGGGGGCACGCGGCGGCGGCGCT
>NZ_JALPKN010000523.1 GCF_023630195.1 Actinotalea sp. C106
GGTGCCGCGGCCAGGCCCGCCAGCCGCGCGGCGCCGTCGTCGGGCCGGGGCCAGGGGCAGGACCGGGAGCAGGCCCGGCTCCTGGCTCGGCCGCAGCACCGGTCTCCGTCAGCTCCACCTCACGCAACACGGGCCCCCCGGCGCAGCAGCAGGTACAGGAAGACCACGCTGCCGACCACGCCGACGACGACGCCCACGGGCACCTCGTACGGGTAGCGCACCACGCGTCCGAGCAGGTCGCAGACCAGCACGAACCCCGCGCCGAGCACGGCGACCCACGGGGCGGTGCGCCGCATGTTGTCCCCCAGCATCAGCGACACCACGTTGGGCACGATCAGCCCGAGGAAGGGGATCGCCCCCACGGTCACGACGACGACCGCGCTCACCAGGGAGACGATGACCAGCCCGAGGTTCATCACCGCGCGGTAGGACAGCCCGAGGTTCGTCGTGAAGGCCTCGCCGAGCCCCGCGACGGTGAAACGGTCGGCCGCGACGTAGGCGACGACGGTCAGGACGAGGGTCAGCCAGAGCAGCTCGTAGCGCCCGCGCAGCACCCCGGAGAAGTCCCCGGTCATCCAGGCGCCGAGGGTCTGCAGGAGGTCGAGCCGGTACGCGACGAAGGTCGTGACCGCGCTGATCACGCCGCCGAGCATCAGACCGACCAGGGGGACCACGAGCACCGAGCGCAGCGGGATGGCCCGCAGGATGCGCAGGAACAGCGCCGTCCCGACCAGGGCGAACAGGGCGCTCACGCCCATCTTGCCGATGAGCGGCATGCCCGGGGCGAGGACCGTGACCGCCAGGATGCCGAGGGCCGCCGACTCGACCGTCCCCGCGGTCGACGGCTCGACGAAGCGGTTGCGCACCAGCATCTGCATGAGCATCCCCGCGATCGCCATGGCGGCCCCCGCGAGGAGCACCGCGAGGGTGCGGGGCAGACGCGAGACGACGAGGACCATGGCGGCACGCCCGTCGTCGTCGGGGGAGGTCAGGGCGGTCCACAGGGTGCGGGGGGTGACCTCGGAGACCCCGACGAACAGGCTGACCACGCTCAGGGCCAGCACCACCGCGGCGGCCAGCACGAGCCACCGCCACCGGGCCGGGCCGAGGGGGGCCGGGCCGAGGGGGG
>NZ_JALPKN010000524.1 GCF_023630195.1 Actinotalea sp. C106
GACGACGAGGGCCGCGGGCCCGAGCGCCTCGAGATCCTCTACCGTGCCGCCGACGCCGCGCTCTACCGCGCCAAGCGAGAGGGCCGGGACCGGGTCGAGGTCGTGAGCGTGCCCGCACGCCGCGCCGAGGAGCACGTGCGACCGCCCGTCGACGACGTCGCGCGCCCACCGGTCGGCAGGACCGCCGACGCCGTGCGCCCCGCGGTCTCGTAGGCTTCGGGCGTGTCCAACCTCTACTCGGCTCAGCTCCTGGTCTTCCTGGCGCTGTACCTCCTCGTCTTCGTGCTGTGCGTGGTCGCGATCGTCGACCTCGCCCGCCGCCCTGCGGCCGCCTTCGTCTCGGGGGGCAAGCGGACCAAGAAGTTCTGGGGCGTGCTGCTCGGGGTCGCCCTCGCGGTGGCCTTCGTCGCGATCCCGCCGCCGCTGGGCATCGGGGCCCTGAGCTTCCTGGCCCTGGGCAGCGCCGTGGCCTCGATCGTGTACCTCGTCGACGTCAAGCCCGCGATCGCGCCGTACTCGGGTCGTGGCGGACGCCCGGGCGGGTCTCGCGGCGGATGGTGACCGGGCTCCTCGCCGAGGTGGTGCGAGGAGGGCTCGTCGAGTCCGAGCACCACGGGCACCTCGTGCTCGTGCCCGGCCTGCCCGCGGACGCCTCGTCCGCGCTCACCGTCGGTGACCCCGACGCGACGATCTGGCCCCGGTCCACGGTCAAGCCCCTGCAGGCCGTGGCGATGCTGCGCGCCGGCCTCGAGATCGACGACCGCGGGCTGGCCCTGGCCTGCGCGAGCCACGACGGCTCGGCCGAGCACCTCGCCGTGGTGACGGCCGTCCTCGAGGGAGCCGGGCTGGGCGTCGACGCCCTGCTGAACACCCCGACACTGCCCTCGGACCCCGAGGCCGCCGCCCGCTGGCGGGCCGAGGGCGGCGCCGCCTCCTCGGTCACGCAGAACTGCTCGGGCAAGCACGCGGCCATGCTGCGTACCTGCGTCCAGCTCGGGTGGGACACCGCGACCTACCTCGACCCCGAGCACCCGCTGCAGCTGGCCATCCGCGCGACCCTCGCCGAGCTCACCGGGGTCCCGGTCGAGCTGGCCGCGGTCGACGGGTGCGGGGCCCCGCTGCTCTCG
>NZ_JALPKN010000525.1 GCF_023630195.1 Actinotalea sp. C106
ACTTGGCCAGCACGCCTTCCTCGGGGGCCGCGTACGCGGGCACGGTGCGGAGATGGCCCTCGGCGTCAGGGGCGGTCAGCTCGGGCACCATGCCGTGCAGGCCCGCGACGCAGGCGACCGTGGTGCGGCCCGAGCCTGCGGCTGCCCGGGCGACGAGCGGCCCGACCCTCGGGTCGACCTCGCCGAGGGTGGGGACGTGCACCACCACGACCGCGTCGCAGGCGGGGTCGGCGTAGACCGCGTCGAGCTCCTCGGTGAGACGCTCGAGGTCGGCCGACCCGTCGGCGGCGATCGCCGGCACGGCACGCTGCTCCCCCACGGTGAGCCCCGCGGAGAAGGCCGCCTCCGCGACGAGGGCCGCGAGGGGCTCGGAGCTCGCGACGACGTTCACACGCCTCCCCGCGGGCAGCGGCTGGTGGGCGAGCAGCTGGGTCACGTCGAGGAGCTGGTGCGTGCTCTCGACCCGGATCACCCCGGCCTGCCGCATGACCTCGTCGAGGGCGCGCCGTGGGGCCCTGGTGCGGCGCACCGCATGACCGGCGGGCACCACGTGGCCCGATCGGCCTGCGGTCAGGACCACGAGCGGCTTGACGGCGGCGAGGCGGCGCGCGACCCGGGAGAACTTCCGCGGGTTGCCGATCGACTCGAGGTAGAGGCCCACCACCGAGGTCCTGTCGTCCTCGGTCCAGAACTGCATGACGTCGTTGCCCGACACATCGGCCCGGTTGCCCGAGGAGACGAAGGTCGACAAGCCGAGCCCCCGCCGACGTGCGGAGGCGAGCATGCCCACAGCCATGGCGGCCGACTGGCAGAACAGCCCCGTGGTCCCGGGCTCGGGCAGCCGGGCCGCCAGGGAGGCGTTCACCGTGGGGTGCTCCTCGTCGCCGTGCCGCAGGAACCCGTACGAGGCCGGTCCCAGCACCCGCATGCCGAGGGCGTGGGCGCTGCGGACCAGGTGTCGTTGCAGGGTCACCCCGTCCGGCCCCGTCTCGACGAACCCGCCCGAGAGCACCACCACGGCGCGGGCGCCGAGGCTCGCGGCGCGCCGCAGCACGTCCACGCTGCTCGCCGCGGACACCGCGAGCACGAGGAGGTCCACGGGGCCCTCGACCTCGGCGAGGGCGG
>NZ_JALPKN010000526.1 GCF_023630195.1 Actinotalea sp. C106
ATCACGAGCGAGGGCGCGAAGCCCAGTCCGGTGCGCGCGAGCGAGGCCTCACGCCGGAGCCGCACGGCGCGCAGGTGCACGCGGGTCCGCGGCACGATGCAGCCCACCAGGGACACGAAGAGCAGGATGTAGACGGCCGAGAACCAGACCGAGGCGTACACGTCGAAGAAGCCCAGCCGGTCGAGCCAGGGGGCCAGCTCCGGGTTGTCGGCCAGGTAGCGCGCGACGGCGGCGGGGTCCTGCGGGCGCTGCGGGAGCACCGAGCCGGGCACGGCCACGACGGCGAGGAGCATGAGCAGCATCAGCGCGACCCGCATGCTCGTCAGCTGGCGCCAGGTCCAGCGCAACGTCCCGACGAGGCCCAGGCGGGGCAGGACCGCGGGGGCGGTGCCGGCCGGCTCGCCCTCGGCGTACGGGCCGCCCGCGTGCCCCTCGGGCCGGTAGTCCTCGGGCATCACACCACCGTCCGGAAGCCACCGATGAGCCCCTGCAGGGACTGGGTCCACGCCCCCCAGATCCCCGAGACCAGGGCCAGGCCAACCAGCACCAGCACCCCGCCACCGACCCGCATGATCGCCACGCGGTGCCTGCGCAGGAACCCCAGGGCGCCGGCCGAGCGCTCGAAGCCCAGCGCGATCAGCAGGAACGGCAGCCCCAGGCCCACGCAGTAGGCCACCGAGAGCACCGCCCCGCGCCCCGCCGAGGCCTCGTCGAGGGCCAGGGTGTAGACGGCGACGAGGGTCGGGCCGATGCACGGCGCCCAGCCGAGCCCGAAGACCACACCCAGCACCGGAGCCCCCCACAGCCCGGCTGTCGGCGCGAGGTGCAGGCGCCGCTCGCGCTGGGCGAAGGGGATCCACCCGAGGAAGACCAGACCCATGAGCACGACGACGAGTCCCAGCACCCGGGTCAGCACGTCGCTCCACTCGTTCACGGCTGCCCCGAGGGACCCGGCCAGCACGCCGAACAGCACGAAGACCACCGTGAACCCCGCGACGAACAGGCCCACCCCCGCGAGCATGCGCCAGCGGCCCACGTCGGCCAGGCGACCTGGAGCGGCAGCGGGCTGCGCTGCCGCGTGCGGGGCGGGGCTCGCAGCCCCCGCCTGCGCGCCCGCCCCT
>NZ_JALPKN010000527.1 GCF_023630195.1 Actinotalea sp. C106
GCCCCTCGTCGGGTCGTCGCGACCCCGCCCCGTCCCGCCCTGCGCGCCGTCCAGACCCCGCAGGGCTTTCGCGGGTCCGTGCTGCAGGATGCCCATGCCGCCGGTGCTGCCCGCGCGCAGGACGAGGCCACCGCGGCCACCGATGACGCCGCGCTCGTCGAGGCCCTCGGCCACGAGGTCTGGGTCGTGGACGGTCACGCCGAGGCCTTCAAGATCACCACCCCGGCGGACCTCGAGGCCGCGCACCGTCTGCTCGCGGCCCACGGGATGCCTTCGGCCGCGGCGCGACCGACCGCCCTGCCCCGCACCGGGCTCGGCGTCGACGTCCACGCCTTCGCCGACCCCGCGGGCGGGCGCGAGCTCTGGCTCGGCGGGCTGCACTGGCCGGGGGAGAACGGGCTCGAGGGCCACTCCGACGCCGACGTCGCCGCCCACGCAGCGGCCGACGCGCTCCTGTCCGCCGCGGGCCTCGGGGACCTGGGCTCGAACTTCGGCACCTCCGACCCCGCCTGGGCCGGGGCCGCGGGGGCTGCACTCCTGGGTGAGGCCGCCCGACGTGTCCGCGCGGCGGGCTTCACCATCGGGAACGTCGCGATCCAGGTGATCGGCAACCGCCCGCGCATCGGGCCGCGCCGGGCCGAGGCCGAGACGGCCCTGACGCAGGCCTGCGGGGCCCCGGTCTCCCTCTCCGCCACCACCACGGACGGCCTGGGGCTGACCGGGCGGGGCGAGGGGGTCGCCGCCCTCGCGACCGCGCTGGTGGTCACCAGCGCCTGATCGCGGTCAGTGCACCAGCACGATCTTGCCCACCACGTTCCCAGCGATCCCCGCCCGGTGCGCCCGGGCGACGTCGGCCAGGTGGTAAGTCGCGCCGACCCGCACCTCGAGGCGGCCCGAGCCCGCCAGCTCGGCCAGCAGCCGCCGTGCCCCACGACGCACCTCGGTCCCGGGGTCGCCCCCGGGTCCATGGCCCAGCACCCGGACCCCGAGCCGGGTCCCGTGCACCCCGTTCGCGATGGTCGCCACCCGGCGCCGGTCCGTGACCAGGGCCACCGAGGCGTCGAGGGCCTCGTCGGTCCCGGCCGTGTCGACCGCGGCGTGCACCCCCG
>NZ_JALPKN010000528.1 GCF_023630195.1 Actinotalea sp. C106
CGAGCCGCCCCGGCCTGTCCCGGCCGGCGAGGTCGGCCAGCGTCCACGCCACCCGCAGGACGCGGTCCGCCCCCCGCAGGGAGAGGGTGCCCCGGTCCAGAGCCCGGTCGAGGTCTGCCTGGGCGTCGATCCCGTCGGCGTGGGCCCGCAGCCAGCTCCCCGAGACCTCCGCGTTGGTGGCCCACGGGGTGCTCCGCAGCCGTGCCCGAGCACGGCCACGAGCCTCGGCCACCCGTGCCGCCACGGTCCCGGTGCCCTCGGCCTCCGGTGCGGCACGGTCGACCCTGGGCACCGGCAGGACCTCGATCTGCAGGTCCACACGGTCCAGGAGCGGCCCGGAGAGCCTCGAGAAGTACCGGCGACGCGCCATCGGTGCGCAGGTGCAGTCGAGGCCCTTGCCCACCGCGCGACCGCAGGGGCACGGGTTGGCCGCCAGCACGAGCTGGAAGCGCGCCGGGAAGCGGGCCGAGCCTGCC
This sequence comes from Actinotalea sp. C106, assembly GCF_023630195.1. Classification (GTDB taxonomy): domain Bacteria; phylum Actinomycetota; class Actinomycetes; order Actinomycetales; family Cellulomonadaceae; genus Actinotalea. The sequence goes on from NZ_JALPKN010000528.1 coordinate 477, forward strand.
GAGCGGTGGATGACGAGCTCGCCGTGCTCGAGGGGCTGCCGCAGGGTCTGCAGGACCCTGGTGCCGAACTCCGGGGCCTCGTCGAGGAAGAGGACACCGCGGTGGGCCCGTGAGGCGGCACCTGGACGGGGCAGGCCGGAGCCCCCGCCGATGATGGCGGCCGCCGTGGCCGTGTGGTGCGGGTCCTCGAACGGAGGCCGTCGGACGAGCCCGTCGACGGGCCGGAAGGTCCCCGCGAGGGAGTGGACCGCCGTGACCTCGACGGCTTCCTGCTCCTCGAGGTCGGGCAGGAGCCCGGGAAGCCGCGCCGCGAGCATCGTCTTGCCGGCTCCAGGAGGTCCGACCATCAGGAGGTGATGGCCGCCCGCGGCCGCGACCTCCAGGCCCCACCGGGCCTGGCCCTGACCGATCACCTCGGCCAGGTCGACCGCAGGCGCGGGCGCAGGCGGGTCCTCGTGGGCTGCCACCGGTCCTAGGGGTCCGGGGTCGGCCGACTCGGCCCCGTAGGCGAGGGCGACCTCCGCGAGGCACGATGCCGCCACCACCTCGGCCCCGGGGACCAGCCGCGCCTCGTCGGCGTTGGCCGACGGGACCACGACACGGCACCGACCGGCAGCGACCGCAGCGGCGAC
>NZ_JALPKN010000529.1 GCF_023630195.1 Actinotalea sp. C106
GCCTCCGACTTGCCCGGGTGGCCAGGACGACCACGTCCCCGCTCCGGGCGAGACCGCGACCCGGACGGACTCCGCCGGTGAGACCGCCCACGCGACGGTCACCCTGCGCAACCCGCTGGGCCTGCACGCCCGGCCAGCGGCCCTGCTCTCGCGCGCCGTCGCCGAGCTCGGCGTCCCCGTCACGATCGACGGGGTGAACGCGGCGAGCGTCTTGGAGCTGATGCGGCTCGGTGCGACCGGCGGGCGGGAGCTGACGGTGGCGGCCCACGGGCCCGGTGCCCAGGCGGCGGTCCGGGCCGTGGTCGCCCAGGTGGCCGAGGGCTTCGGCGAGGCGTAGGTCACGAGGCGCAGGTCACGCGCAGTGCACCTGGTGCATTGATGCAGTCAGTGCAAAGATGCATGTCGTGAAGGATGATCCCGCCGCCCAGGAGCCCGAGGAGCGCGGCCCGGCTCCGGGGCTGCGCGAGCGCAAGAAGCAGGCGCGCCGCGAGGCCCTGATCGACGCGGCGCAGCGGCTGGTCCAGGAGCACGGCCTGGACGGTGTGACGGTGGATGCCATCTGCGCCGAGGCAGGGGTCTCGACGCGCACCTTCTTCAACTACTTCGACTCCAAGGACGGCGCCGTGCTCGGCCACGGCCCCTGGGTCCTGGACGCCGAGGTCGCGCGGGCCTTCGCGGCGGGCGGCCCCACGGGTCGCCTCTCGTCCGACCTCGGGCACCTGGTCACCGGGCTGGTGGGCCGCCAGGGGATCGGGCGCCGCCGGGTCGCCCTCGCGATGCAGATCGCCCGTTCCGAGCCCCGCCTGCTGGGGCGGCAGGTGATGCAGATGGAGCAGCACCACCAGCAGGTCGCGGCCGTCGTGGGCGAGCGCCTCGGTACCGACCCCGGAAGCCCGCGTGCCGAGATGCTGTCCCTGGTGGTGCTCACCCTGACGCGGGCGGCCTACGTCCGCTGGGACGCCGACGGCGGCCACGGCGAGGTGCGCGACGCGGTCCCCCAGGTGCTCGCCGAGCTGCGAGACCTCATCCGCGACGACTGACCGCCGCGGGGACGGACTCGCCGTCCCGACCACCGGCGCGATCCGCCGCCGCAGCACCACCGCCAC
>NZ_JALPKN010000052.1 GCF_023630195.1 Actinotalea sp. C106
TTCAGCGGTGCCGCCCCCGATGACGACCACGCTGCCCGGGGCCACCCCCGGCACGCCCCCCGGCAGCACACCGCGCCCGCCCGCGCTCGACAGCAGGTGGTAGGCGCCGACCTGGGTGGCCAGACGACCGGCGACCTCGCTCATGGGGGCCAGCAGCGGGAGCGACCCGTCGGGCGCCTCGACCGTCTCGTAGGCGATGGCCGTGGTGCCCGCGGCGAGCAGGGCGTCCGTGCAGGGACGGCTGGCGGCGAGGTGCAGGAAGGTGAAGAGGACCTGGTCGGCGCGCAGGTGCTGGTACTCGCTCTCGACCGGCTCCTTGACCTTGCAGACGAGCTCGGCAGCCCAGGCGTCCTCGGCGGCGGGCACGATCCGGGCCCCGGCCGAGACGTACTCCTCGTCGTCCAGGGCCGAGCCTCGACCCGCGCCGCTCTGGACGAGCACCTCGTGCCCCGCCCCCGCGAGGGCGTGGACGCCGGCCGGGGTCAGCGCGACCCGGTACTCGTGGTTCTTGACCTCGGACGGGACCCCGACCCTCATGCGTTCCTCCACTCGATGTCCATCTGGTGAGAATTGCACGTCGGGAGGTGCGGGAACAGTGCTGGGCGCGGATGTCACGAGACCGCAACACGGGCACCCCGTGGTCCGGTCGGAGCCCCTGGCGGGGCGGGCATGCCTTCGTCCTGGTGGGATGGACCCATGGAGATCTACCGCAAGGAACGAACGGGGGCGCCCCCTGGGTTCTTCGCCTGCGAGGCGGCGGGCCTGCGGTGGCTCGCGGCCTCCGGTGGTGCCCGGGTGGTCGAGGTGCTCGGTGCCGACGAGCACGGCCTCGACCTCGAGGCCCTCGTCCCGACCTCACCGAGCGTCGACCACGCCCAGGAGCTGGGCCGACGGCTCGCCCAGACCCATGCTGCCGGGGCCGCGGACTTCGGCGGACCGCCCGAGGGCTGGGAGGGGGACGGCTTCTTCGGTCCGCTCTCGGACCCCTACCCGCTCGCCCTGGGGCGGTGGCCCCGGTGGGGCCTGGCGCACGCCGAGGGACGCGTCCTCCCGCTCCGGGACCACCTCGACGCCCAGGGTGCCCTCGGCCCAGGGCTGGCCACGCGCCTGGACCGCCTCGCCGAACGACTGCGCGACGGTCTCGGGGAGGACGACGACCCGCCGTCGCGCCTGCACGGGGACCTGTGGTCCGGGAACGTGATGTGGACCGCGCAGGGCGCCACGCTGATCGATCCCGCCGCGCACGGGGGTCACCGTCTCGGCGACCTCGCGATGCTCGAGCTCTTCGGCCTCCCGCACCTCGGTGAGGTGCTGTCCGCGTACGAGGAGCAGTGGCCTCTGGCGACAGGCTGGCGCGACCTGGTGGGACTGCACCAGATCTACCCGGTGGGCATGCACGCCGTGCTGTTCGGCGGCTCCTACCGGGACCAGCTGGTCCGGCTCGTGGACCGCTACGTCTGACCGACCCGGCGTCGCGCCGGCACCGGGGCGGACCACTGCCCCGGTCCGCGGACGCGTAGGTCGGCGGACCGGGACGTGGTTCTCAGATCAGCGCTCGCGGACCGTGAGGGTCACGACGTCGCCGGCCTCGACCGTGCCCTCGGCGGGGTCCTGGTCGGTCACCATGTACTGGGTGGGGTCCTCGGCCGTGACGGCCGCGCCGTCGGCGTCGACGACCTCGATCTCGAGGCCCAGAGCAGCGAGGTTGCTCTGGGCGGTCTCGAGGATCAGGACGGTCACGTCAGGGACCTCGGTGGGGCCCTCCGCGACGTCCTCCTGCTCCTGCTCCTGCTCCTGCGCAGGCTCGGTGGCCTCGTTCTCGGTCTCGTCGCTGCTGCACGCAGCGGTGAGGAGAACGACGCTCGCGGCCAGCGCCGCAGCGCCGACCCGGACAGATGCCTTCTTCACAAAGCCCTCCTGGGGCATGTCGACCTTCTGGGACGGTCGCTGGTGGAACCGCTCCCCTGACGCGCCGCGAGGGGCCCGTGGGCCCCTCTCTCCCGGCTGTAGGCCGGGGTCGGCTCCGCCACGCTAAGCCGCTGACCTCGCCGACCCCAGCGAATATCGGGGCAGGAGCGACCGACGTCACAGCGACGCACGTCACACCCCTGCCCAGCCGAGAGGCGCCCGTCACCGCACCTCGGCACGTTCGGACCACCAGGCCGCCAGCATGACCCCGCCGAGGGCCACGGGCACCGGGAGGGCGAGCTGCACGGGCAGCACCGCCTCGGCGAGCTCCGGCCCGCCCATCCCCGCCCACGTCCCTGGGGCCGCGTAGGGGAACCAGGCACCAGCCCCGGCGACGGTGACGACCTGCGTGACCACGACGACGGCGAGGAGCACGCCGATCCCTGGCAGGTACCCGCGCAGCAGGTGGGCCGCCGTCCCGACAGGAAGGGCCAGGAGCAGGGTCAGGAGCCCGACGAGGACGGCGCGTGCCAGTGCGGCCGTCGCGGCACTGTCGAGCCCGCCCTGGCCGAGAGCAGCTCCGGCCGCAAGACTGACCGCGAGGGTCGCGAGCAGGACGAGCACCCCCCACGCGAGGAGGACCAACGCCTTGGCCACGGCGACATCACGCCGTCGTACGGGCACCGCGTACAGGCCCCCGATCGTCCCGTCGACGTGCTCGCGTCCGTAGACCCAGGCGGCCACGACCCCAGCAGACAGGAGCACCGCCACCGAGAGGATCTGGCCGACCATCGAGAGCTGGGCCACCCAGCCGTCCCCCACGAGCATCGGGGCGACCTTGAGGGCGAGCTGGCTCGTGGGCGCGGCCTCGGCAGCGGCGATGAACCCGGTCGTCACCGCCGGCACGCCCAGCACGACGGCCAGGCCGGCGACCCGGGGAGCCGTCGCCCTGCGCAGCTTGAGGGCCTCGACCGCGAGAGCTGCTCGCATCACGTCCTCCTCGGCCGTGCCGGGTCGGCCGGCAGGTCGAGGTGCCCGTCGGCCTCGGCTCCGTAGACCATCGCGAAGAACGCACGCTCGAGGTCGGCACCGTCGGGGGGCAGTGTGCCGACCACGTGGCCCCGGTGGAGAACGGTGATCCGGTCAGCGATCCGGGCCACCTCGTCGAGGTGGTGGCTCGAGACGAGCACGGCGGCGCCGCGGCCGGCGGCGTTGAGGATCTCGCGCCGCACGACCAGCACCCCCGCGGGGTCCAGGGCGTTGCTGGGTTCGTCGAGCACCAGGAGCCCGGGGCGGTGGACCATCGCCGAGGCGAGTCCGACCCGCTGCCGGTTGCCGAGTGAGAGGGTGCCGGTCCGGCGTCCCGACCAGTGGTCCAGGGCGAGGGCACCGATGATCTCCTGACTCGCGGGACCGGCGTCGGCCACCGTGAGGCCGTGCAGCCGCGCCGCACACCGGACCGTCTCGAGCACGGTCAGCTCGGCGTAGGTGAACGGGGTCTCCACGAGGTGCCCCACCGAGGCCCAGGCCCGGGGCCGCAGGTGGCGAACGTCGACCAGCTCTCCGCCCCCGTCTCGCAAGCACGTCGTCCCGCTGTCGCACCGGAGCATGCCGAGCAGCAGGCGCATGAGCGTCGTCTTCCCCGCACCGTTCAGCCCGACGATGGCGTGCACCTCGCCGGCCCGCACGGTCAGGTCGAGGTCCTCGACCGCCACCTCGGGGCCGAAGGAGCGGGTCGCCCCTCGAGCCTCGAGGACGACGTCCTGGGCGATCACGCCCCACCCTCCGCGGTCGGTGGTGGGGCGAGCTGCCCGAGGGCCGAGCTGATCCGGTCGCCCAGCCCTCCCTCGCCCCCGGCCCCCCAGTCGAGGAGAGCGGCCATGAGGGCCCCGAGGCAGGCCCCGGCGGCCACGTGGGCCTCGAGGGACGGCACCCCGCCCTCGACGAGCGCCTCGGCGAGCACGTCCTGGGTCCGTTGGTTGTTGGCCCACGCCTTCGCCCGCAGGCCGTCGTGCCCGGCGACGAGGGCGACCCGGGCGCGGGTCTCGCCCTCGCCCGGCTCGGGCAGGGCGCCCCATGCCATGAGCAGGGCCCGGCGCACCCGTTCGAGCGGGCTCAGCGCCGCGGGCTGGGCGCGCACGGCATCGCCCAGCACGGGGTCGTAGGGGTCGTCCAGGACCGCGGCCTCCTTGGTGGGGAAGTGCCGGAAGAAGGTCATGTGCGAGACCCCGGCCGCGGCCGCGACCTCCTCGACCGTGACCTCGTCGAAGCCGCGCTCGGTGAACAGCTGCAACGCAGCGCTCTGCAGCGCTGCACGGGTTCTCTCGGTACGCGAGGTCATCACATGATGTTAGTCACTAACATGACGTGCTGCCAGGGATTCCCGGCAGGAGGCTCATCCGACGAGGACTGGGACGCTCCCACGTGGTGTCACCTGGGCGAGGACGTCGAGCAAGAGTTCGTTGAACACCCCGGGTGCGTGAGTGTTCACGTCGTGCCCGGCCCGAGGCACGACCACGTGGCGGATCCCGGGGAGCGCCGCGAGGAAGGCCCGCTCCCCCAGACGGAGGGGGTCACGCTGACCGTTGACCAGCCACACGGGGACCCCGCCGGCGTGCAACCGACCGAGATCACCCAGCGAGGAGTGCTTCCCGATCGCACCGAGCATGTCCGCCACCACCGCCCACGAGGCCTGGCGACCCAGCAGCCGCGCGATCGCCGAGGAGACGGCGCGGTAGGCCGCGACCGGCTTGCCACGGATCTCGGTCGAGCAGCCTGAGAGCACCAGGCCCGCGAGGCCTGTCTGGGTCCGCGCGGCGTAGGCCAGGGAGGTGTAGCCCCCCAAGGAGAGGCCGACGAGCACCGGCGGCGACGTGCAGGCCTGCACGGCCCGGTCGATGGTCTCGAGGGCGCCGTCGAGGGTGAAGCGCTCGTGGGAGCGGGCCCCGTGGCCCGGGAGGTCGACCGCGACGGCCTCGTGGCCCGCGGCGCGCACCGCGGCGAGCTGACCGTGCCAGATGGCCGAGGACGTGCGGGTCCCGTGCACGAAGACGAGGGGGGTGATGGAGGCCTCCAGGGCGAGCTCGCGTGGCTCAGCGACGAGGGCGAGCCGGTCTGCCTCCGACGGTAGCCCCGCACCTGGAAGACCACACGGCGACGTCGATGATCACCACACGACCCACACCTCGCCACCACGGCACGTGCGGGGTCGCGAAGGCGCTCCGAGCTCAGCGCGGGGTCGAGGTCTCGGCCACCCCCGCGACTGGTTTGGTGCGGGACCGGCCCGTGCCGTCCTTGAGGACGACGTACTTGAGGTCCACGTGCGGCTCGAGGGCGCCGAACTTGTCGTTCGGGGCCCCGATCACGAGCTGGAAGCCCAACCCGCGCCAGGCCCCGATCGCTCGGCCGGTGAACCGCGCGTCGGCCTTGATCAGTGCCTCGTCGAGGAAGACGGGGGCGTACCGGGGGCGCTCGGCCCCCGCGTCCCCGAGCTGGTAGCGCAGGGCCGCGCCGACGATGAACGCCACGAGCTCCTGGGACTCGCCCCCGGACTTCTCCCCGATGTGGTCGTAGAGCGCGACGTGCCGACCCTCGAGGTCGACCTTCTCGGCGCTCAGTCGCACGTGCCGGCGCACGTCGACGAGGTCGGCGTAGTCGGGTGCGGTGCGCCGGATCCGGTCGATCACCTTGGCCATCCGCAGGTAGCGCCGCTCGCGCTCGACGTCGGTCGCCTCGGTCGACAGCGCCTCGCGCAGGTCGCGCAGCTCCTTGCGGAAGCGGGCCACGACGGTGGACTGGGTGTCCCGGGCGTCGATCCGCAGCCGGTGCTCGTCGTCGGCGAAGGGCAGGTCGGCGAGGATCTCGTTGACCGGGCCGATCCGCTCCTTGATCTCCCGCACCGAGCGGCTGAGGGCGCTGTGCAGGTCGGTCAGGTCGTTGCCCGAGAGGCGCAGCAGGCTCCGCCGCCACTCGGCCTCGAGCTCGTGCAGGCCGCTCGTGCCGAGGTCCTCGAGGATCCGGGCGAAGTCCGGGTACGAGCCGTCCGGGTCGCTGCCCAGGTTCGGGTCGGGCCAGCGCTCGACGAAGGTCTCGAAGATCCGACGCAGGGACTCCTGCGCCGTGTCGATGCTGTGCTGGGCGCTGCGGCGGTCGGCCGTCAGGGTCTCGCCGGCCCGTGCCACGACGCCGTCGAAGACGGCCAGGGCCGAGCCGGGGGCTGCGCCCTCCTGGTCGGGTGCGGGCTGCCCCCCGCCGCCCAGCAGCCCGTCGAGGTAGGAACGCTGCTCGGCGCCGACCGTCGTGCCCGCCTCCTGCGCCACGTCGAGGGCGTGCTGGGCACCGTCCACCTCGTCGGAGGTGGCAGCCCATCTCTCCCCCAGGTCCGCGACAGCGCCCTTGGTCCGGCCGAGCTCCTCGGTCAGGGCCCGCACCGAGGTCTCGAGCTCTGCGGCCCGCCGCTGCAGGCGGGTGACCTCCGGGTTGCCCGAGGTCACGTCCTGCACCACCTGCGCCCACCGGGACTGCTCCGCCTCGACCGACGCGACGTCGACCTGGTCCCAGGTGAGCTCGGTGAGCGCCCGGTGCGCGAGCATCTGCTCGTCGTGGCCGTCCAGCCGTGCTGCGGCCTCGGTCACCGCCTCCTCGGCGAGGGCGAGCTCGGCCTCGGTCCGGGCCTGCTGCTCGTCCAGGAGGGCGAGCCGACGGCTGTTGGTGAAGCCCAGCAGGTTCGCCCGGCCCTGCCCGCCGTGCGCCCCGCGGGACCCCTCGGAGACCTGCCCGGCCCGCGTGAGGGCCTTGCTGTGCTGCGACAGCTCCCCCGGTGTGTCGACGCAGACGAACGCGAACCGGGTGGCCAGCTCGCCGCGGAGCCAGCCCGTGAACGGCCCTCCCCGGTAGTCGAGCCGGCCGGGCAGGGTCCTGGCGTCCAGCCCCACGTCGTCGTTCATGCCCGTGACGACGCCCTGGAAGCGGATGCGTCGGGCCGTGGGGACGGTGTCGATGGCCTTGCGGAAGGCCTGCAGGTGCGTGACGTCGATCAGCAGGAGGGTCGCGAACCCGCCGAGGGCGAGGTTGAAGGCCTCACGCCACGGCTCGTGCTCGGTGCGGACCTCGACGAGCTCGGCCACGAAGGGCAGGTCCTCGACCCCGAGCCCGGCCGCGGCGGCCAGCGCAGCCCGTGCGGCGTGCAGGTCACCGGGGATGTTGTCCCGCCGTCGAGCGACCGCGGTGCGCTCGGTCTGCAGCTCGCGCAGCTCGTCCGCGGCGCTCTTCTTCCGGGCCATCGCCTCGAAGAGCGCCTGACGTGCGGCGTCCTTGGCCTCGGCGTCCTGGAGCGCCCGTCGGGCGCGCGCCACCGTCTCGACCAGGTCGGCCTCGGAGGCGACCTCGACCCCGAGCACGGCGAGCTGCTGGTCGAGGCGGGTCCGTGCGCGCCGGGTCTCCTCGAGCCTCGCGCCGACCGAGCTCAGCTCACGCTGGGCGGTGGCGAGCCGGTCACCGCCCGAGGACCACAGGGTCTCGCGCACCCCGTCGAGCTCGGCTCGGGCGGCGTCGATGCGGGCCGCGGTCTCGGCGGCGAGGCGCTGCGCCTCGTGGTGCTGGTGCTGCAGGTCCTGCTCGACCGCGCGCAGCAGGCCGAGACGGCTCTGGTGGCGCCACAGCGCTGCGGGTGAGGTGCCGTCGTCGAAGGAGCCGACGGCGTCGATCACGTCCAGCCGCTCCTGGGCGGCGTCGATCTCGGCGCGGTGGTCCCGGATCGGCTCGAGGGCCTTGACCTGCTGCCGTGCCGTGACCATCTGGTCGCGGGTGCGGCTCAGGGTGTCGAACTGCTCGACCACGGCGTCGGCGGTCGCGAAGGTGTCGGGCTCCTCGAGGACCATGGCCTTGTAGAGGGCGTCGACCGTGGTGATCTGCTGCCCCGCCTGGATCCGTCCGAGCAGGGCGACGGCCTTGGTGCCGTCGCTCGACGCACCGATGCCCAGGGTCGAGTGGAGCCGTGCGGTGAACTCGCGGTCGGTGTCGAAGCAGGTCAGGCCCGCCTCGGTCAGGGCTGCGCGACCCAGACGCCGGGTCGCGGGCCCCTCGAGCTCACGCAGGTCGAAGGGCCCCGCGCAGGTCGCACGCACCGCGACGACGTCCTCGAGAGACCGTGCGGCCGAGGGCACGTACCAGGCCCGTACCCCCGTCAGGAGGTTGCCCGACTGGTCCACCCAGGTCATCGCGATCGCCGACCAGGTGTCCCGGCCGTCGCCCCGCAGCACCCGCTGCTCTGTGCCGTCCGCGGTGCGCGACTCGTCGATCTTGCCGCGGGCGTAGGACAGGATGTTGCGCTGGTCCTTGCCCCGCGGCCGCCCGACGACGCCGCCGTTGGACGCCCCGTTGAACGGCGTCGTGTGGGGCATGAGCAGGGCGATGTAGGCGTCCATCAGGGTGGACTTCCCCGAGCCCGACCCGCCCGAGAGCAAGGTGGCGGTCGGCGCCAGGCGGACCCGGTGGTGACCGTCGTAGCCGCCCCAGTTCACCAGCTGGAGGTCGCCGGCCACCCACTGCTGACCGGCCGAGGCCGCGGGGATCAGCCCGAAGAGCGTGTCGACCATCGTCATCGGGTGACCTCCTGCTCACGGAGCCAGCTGCGGAGCTCGACGAGCCGCTCGTTGCTCAGCACCACCTCGACCAACGGGGTCACGCGGTAGCGCCCCTCGGACTCCTCCTCGATCAGCCCCTCCTTGGCGAGCCGGGTGACCGCGGCGCGGATCTCCCGCTGCCGGGTGGCGAGGTTGGTCTCGTCCGCGTCGAAGTAGGTCAGGGCCGTCTGCTCGATCTCCTCGGCGTCGACGCGCACCGACGCCTCGCCGGCCCCCTGCTCACGCTGGAAGACGGTGCGCAGGTGGACCAGCACGAGGGTCTCGGCACGCGAGTAGGGCTCGTCCCGCAGCAGCACCGGGACCTCGAGCTCGGCCGACCGGACCTGACGCTTGTAGGCGATCCCGCGCTCGTGGTCCACGACGAGGTGGACGAAGAGGTCGTGCAGCCGGGACTCGATGACCTGCTGGTTCTCGAGGAGGGTGCGCCACTGCGCGCGGTGACGGTCCGCGAGCAGGAACCGGCGCTGCAGCAGGCGGACGAGCACGAGCCGCACCTGGGGCTCGAGGGTGCCCGAGTCCCCCGCGAAGAGCTCGGCGGGGTCCTCCTCCATGGGGACGGGGGCGATGAACCCTTCGGTCGTGGTGTCAGTCATCCTCGTCCTTCGTCCGTGTCGTGACGCCGCCGAAGGCCAGCCGCCGACGGGTGCCGTCGGGCCGGATGGCCTCGACGAAGGCGACCTCGCCGGTCTCGACCATGCCACGGTCGTGCGCGATCTCGAGCAGCCCGAGCAGGTCCACCGGTCGGCGGAGCCCGTCCGGGGCGGCGCTGAAGGCCGCCGCGAGGTCCACGTCCCCGTGGTCGCCGGCGAAGGCGGCGAGGTGCTCGTCGAGGTCGGCGTAGTGCGGGCCGCCCCAGGCTCGGGCCTCGTCCTGGGAGATCTCGGCGTCGGCGTCCCACTCCCCCTCGAGCAACGGAGCGGGCGGCTCTGGCGGCCGCAGGTTCCCCGTCGTCTGGCGCAGGTGGTCGACCTCCGCGACGGGCAGCCGCCGCACCGGGTCGACCAGCTGGCCACGGCGCGCGTCGGGCACCCACGCCTGCAGGCCGTTCATGACGTCGCGCAGGAGGTCGTCGACCTCCCGGTCCCGCAACGGGTCGTGGTTGCGGACCTGGGCGGTGATCACCGCGGAGGCCTCACGCTGGGCGGTGAAGACCTGGTCGAGGCCGATCTCGATCTGACGGCCGATCTCGCGCAGCTCGGCCTGCTGCGGCGAGGCGAGCCGACGCGTGAAGCGGTGCCGCAGCACGGTGTCGAGCTGGGCCGAGAGCTCGTCGAGCCGCTGCGGGTCCCCGATCAGGCGCAGGGCCCCGGCGAAGGCACGGCCCTCGGTGGTCGACTCCATCACGTGCTCGCCCCGCTCGAGGTACTCGCGCAGCACCTCGCCGGTCGGGCGCTCGTCACGGCGCAGGGCGGTCACGACGTCGCGCTGCATCGCCTTGATCGACTCGGCGACCCGGGCGAAGTCGGCCGGCAGCTCGCGCACCAGGTGCAGGACGTTCTCGGCCTCCTCGAGGAGCTGCTCGTCGTCGACCTGCTCGACCTCGCCGGTCCGCTGGATCCGCTCGAGCTCCTCGCGCCGCCGGGCGATCTCGGCGTCGAGACGGGCCATGCGGACCAGGACGTCAGGGTCGGCGTCCTGCGCCAGACGCTCGACGGCCTCGAGCAGTGTGCGCAGCCGGGACTGCGAGACCCGGGACCGTGCCCCACCGGCACGGCCGGCCACCTCGAGGGCCCCGACCGCGTGGGCCGAGAGGCGGTAGACCTCGACGTCGCCGTCGAGGACCTGCCGGACCAGCCACCCGGCCTCGGCCCACTGCCGGCACAGCTCGCGGGCCGTGCCGGCGGGCAGGCTCTCCTCGTGACCAGCGGCGCGAAGCTGGTCGAGGGCGTCACCGATCTCGGTGTGCGCGTCCGCGACCTGGACCGTCGGCCGGTCGGCCGTGAAGAGCACCGACAGCAGAGACACCACCAGGGGGGCGTGCCGCTTGTGCAGCAGGTCCAGCATGGGGTTCTGGAAGGCCCGCAGGGCGCCCAGGTACGCCCCTTCGGCACGTGTCATCATCGCCGCACAGCGTAGGCGAGTCCGTCGGGCACTGGCGCACGGCGTCCGAAAGCGAGAGCACGGTGAGCGAGCACGACGAAGGCCCCTGACCGGCGGGTCAGGGGCCTTCGCGTCGCTGTCTCAACGAGTGTCCGGAGGGGGACTTGAACCCCCACGCCCTATACGGGCACTAGCACCTCAAGCTAGCGCGTCTGCCATTCCGCCACCCGGACGAGTGGACCCGAGGACCCTGGTGGGGACCCTCGAGCGCGGCAGTAAAGATAGCACGGCGGGGCGGTCAGCAACGACGCGGCCCCTGGGGCAGACTGACGCTGAACGCATCACTCGCTGGCCTCGAGGAGCATCGATGTCCGACCAGACCGCGTCGGTCGAGCAAGACCGGGCCAAGCCCTCGGTGCGGCACCTCGCCGGGGCGGGGTCGGCCGCGAAGAAGGTGGCCGGCGCACGGCGCAACCCCTCGGCGGTGGGCTACGAGACGAGCAGCCCGCAGTGGCTGCGCGTGATGGCCGGGTGGTCCTGGCGGATCCTGGTGGTGGTCGCGGCGATCGCCCTGGTCTTCTGGGCGACTTCGCGCGTGCTCCTGGTCTTCATCGCGGTCTTCGTGGCGCTGGTCTTCACCGCGGTGCTGCGCCCCTTGGTCAACATCTTGGACCGGGTGATGCCGCGCGGGCTGGCCACAGCCCTGTCGATCATCCTGGCCTTCCTCACGGTCGCGGGCCTGCTGACCTACGTCGGCTTCTCGGTGGCCGGCCAGTGGGAGCGCCTCGGGCAGCAGTTCAACCAGGGGGTCCAGACGATCCTCGACCTGCTCGAGAGCAGCCCGCTGCAGCTCAACATCACCAACGACGACGTGCAGGACTGGTTGGACACGGCGCAGGGCTGGATCGCGGAGAACTCCGAGATGCTCGCGAGCCAGGCGCTGTCGAGCGCGGGGTCGGTGGGGCTGGTCTTCATGGTCCTGGCCCTGGCGACCTTCTGCACGGTCTTCTTCCTCGCCCGCGGCCAGGACATGTGGGCCTGGTTCCTCAACCAGCTGCCGACGCGCATGCGTGAGACCTGGCACACCGGCGGCGAGGTCGCCTGGTACACGTTCTCCGGCTACACCCGCGGGACGGTGATCATCGCGGCCGCGGACGGCGTGATGGCCGTGGTGGTGCTGCTGGTCCTGGGGGTGCCCCTCGCCGCCCCGCTCGCGGTCCTCGTCTTCATCGGCGCCTTCATCCCGCTGATCGGCGCCCCCGCCGCCATGGTCATCGCGATGATCGTGGCTCTCGCAGCCAACGGTCCTATCAACGCGATCATCGTGGGCCTGGCGATCGCGGCCATCGGGCAGATCGAGGGCCACCTGCTGCAGCCCCTGGTCATGGGCAAGCAGGTCTCCTTGCACCCTGTGGTGGTGGCCCTGTCGGTCACGGCGGGCACCCTGGTCGCCGGGATCCTCGGCGCGGTGATCGCCGTGCCGCTGGTGGCGGTCGCGTGGGCGGTGTTCAGCCGGCTGCGCACGGTGGACCCACCCTCGGACTTCGAGGAGATCGACGAGGCCGTCGCGGAGGCCGAGGCTGATCGGCCCGGCTGATCGGCCCGGCTGACGGGCTGACCGGGCCGCCTGATCGGCTCGCGCTACTGGAAGTCCCGGGAGCGCGAGGGGATCTGCAAGGACAACGGACTGAGGTGCTCGGCCAGGAGGTTCGTCGCGCCGTCGGCCCGTTCGAGCCTGCCCCGCACCACCAGGGCCGCTGAGCTGCGCGCGACCGTGCGGAACCTCCGCCAGAGCCCCGCGGTGCAGATGACGTTGAGCAGCCCGGTCTCGTCCTCGATGGACAGGAAGGTCACACCCTGGGCGGTGCCGGGCCGCTGCCGGTGGGTCACGACCCCGGCGACGGCCACCCGCCGCCCCGGCTCGTGGAGCATCGCCTGCTCGACCCGCAGCACCCCCGCGGCGTCGAGCCCCTCGCGCACGTACTGCGTCGGGTAGGAGTCGACCGAGACCCCCGTGGCCCACACGTCCGCCATCGCGAGCTCGACCTCGCTCATCCCCGGCAGCGTCGGGGCCTGGACCCCGACGGCCACGCCGGGCAGGGTGTCCGGCCCTTCGAGCGCGAGGGCTCCGGCCGCCCAGAGCGCCTCACGACGCTCGACCCCGAGGCCGCCGAGGGCCCCGGCGGTCGCGAGGGACTCGATCTGCGCCGTGCTCAGCTCGACCCGGCGCACCAGGTCACGCAGGTCCACGAACCTCCCGCGTGCGGCGCGTTCGGCGACGAGGGCCTCGGCGAGCGTCTCGCCGATCCCCCGGATGCTCGCCAGACCGAGCCGGACCGCGAGCCCTGCCTCGACGTCGAGCTCGATCAGCCCTGGCCGCTGCCGCCCGGTCCGGCCGGGCCCGGTACCTCGGTCCGCGACGTGGTCATCCACCGCGGGCGGACCCCCAGGACCCACGCGTTCGAGCCCGGCCTGGACCCCTGAGGCCTGCACGCAGGGCCGCAGCACGGTGAGCCCGTGGCGTCGGGCGTCGGCCACGAGGGACTGCGGGGAGTAGAAGCCCATCGGCTGGGCCGCGAGCAGTCCCGCGTAGAAGGCCGCCGGGTGCCGTCGCTTGAGCCAGGAGCTCGCGTAGACCAGGTAGGCGAAGGAGTAGGCGTGGGACTCGGGGAACCCGAAGTCGGCGAAGGCCTTGAGCTTGTCGTAGACCTGCTCGCCGACCTCGGGACCGATCCCACGCTCGGCCATCCCGGCCAGGAGCCGTGCGTGCAGGGCCTCCATACGCTCGGCCGACCGCTTGGACCCCATCGCCCGGCGCAGCTGGTCGGCCTCGGCCCCGGTGAACCCCGCGACGTCGATGGCCATCTGCATGAGCTGCTCCTGGAACAGCGGCACGCCCTTGGTCTTGGCCAAGGACTTCTCGAGCAGGGGGTGCAGGTAGGTCACCTTCTCCCGCCCCCGGGCACGGTTGATGTACGGGTGCACCGAGCCGCCCTGGATGGGCCCGGGACGGATCAGCGCGACCTCGATGACGATGTCGTAGAAGCACCGGGGCTGCAGCCGCGGCAAAGTGGCCATCTGCGCGCGGGACTCGACCTGGAACACCCCGACGGTGTCGGCGGCGCACAGCAGGTCGTAGACCCCGGGGTCCTCCTGGGGCAGGGTGTGCAGGCCCAGCTCGACCCCCTGGTGCTCGGCGACCAGCTCGAAGGCGATCCGCAGGGCGGAGAGCATGCCCAGGCCCAGCAGGTCGAACTTCACCAGGCCCGCGTCGGCGCAGTCCTCCTTGTCCCACTGCAGCACCGTCCGGCCGGGCATCCGGGCCCACTCGACCGGGCACACCTCGATCACCGGCCGGTCGCACAGCACCATGCCTCCCGAGTGGATGCCCAGGTGCCGCGGCAGGCGCAGGAACCTGTCTGCGAGGTCGATGACGGCCTCCGGGATCTCGCCGAGCTCGCTGGCTGCCGGTGGGCGTCGCGCCGGGACGACGTCGTGCCCGCCCTCGACCACCGTGCCGGCCGGGGGCAGGGCCGGTCGCTGCGACGACGCGGCTCCGGCCGAGGACGGTGGGCTCCCGGCCGGGACCGGGCTGACGGGGGCTGATCGTTCGAGGGTCCACCAAGGGCTGGGACGCTCGGGCCCGCGCAGCGACCCCCAGCGTTCGATGCTCTTGCTCCAGGCGTCCTGCTGCCCGACGTCGTAGCCCAGGGCCCGGGCCGCGTCCCGCACGGCCGAACGCGGACGGTAGGAGATGACGTTGGCGACCTGGGCCGCGTGCTCACGGTCGAAGCGCTCGTAGACGTGCTGGATGACCTCCTCACGGCGGATCGACTCGATGTCCACGTCGATGTCGGGCGGCCCGTCCCGCTCGGGGGCCAGGAAGCGCTCGAAGAGCAGCCCGTGGTGCACCGCGTCGACCGCCGTGACACCCAGGGCGTAGCAGACCGCCGAGTTCGCGGCCGAGCCTCTGCCCTGGGCGAGGATCCCCCGGGCCCGGCAGAAGGCCACCAGGTCGTGCACGATGAGGAAGTAGCCGGGGAAGCCCAGGGACTCGATGACGGCGAGCTCGTGGTCGAGCTGGGCCCAGGCCCCGGGGACCTTCTCGCTGCCCCGCGGCCCGTAGCGCTCGAGGGCACCGCGGCGGACGAGCTCACGCAACCAGCTGGCCTCGTCGTGCCCGGGGGGCACCGGGTACGGGGGCAGGGCGGGGGCGACGAGAGCCAGGTCGAAGGCGCACTCGGCGGCGAGGGCCGCGGCGGTC
>NZ_JALPKN010000530.1 GCF_023630195.1 Actinotalea sp. C106
ACCAGGGCGACGAGCAGCAGCGCCAGGAGGCGCAGCGCGGTGGTGCGCAGCCGAGCGGCGCGCGAGCCCTCAGGGGCCAGCGGGTCGCGCAGCACTGCGGGCGGGCACGAGGTGCCGCCCGGGAGGCTCACGGGGCTCAACGACGGATGGTCCGTTCCTGCACCGCAACCATCGCCCGGCGCCAGATGGTGGCGTCCAGGATCGATCCCTCGAGAGGGCTGCGCTGCTTGGGGACCGCGGGCATCCGTGCCGCGGGGGTGGACGGGGAGAGCTCCACGCCGTCCGTGGCGTGGGGTGTGAGGCTCGAGACGTCGGAGGGGACCTCGGCGACGAGGCGCTCGATCGCGGCCGGGTCGAGCGGGGTGCGCTCGGCTCCGGCGCCGGCATCGACCGCCTCGTCGTCCTCGTTCAGCAGGAGGGCGACCGGGGCGGGGGGCTCGACGGGCATGTCGACCTCGGTGAGGAGGTTGACGCCCTGCTCGCTCACGCCGAGCAGCAGGCGGCGCCCGCCGACCTCGACGAGGGCCAGACCGGTCTTGCCGCCCAGGGACTGCTTGCCGATCACGGCCAGGTCCGTGGCCCGACGACGCACCGCCTTGGTCCCGCTGAGTCGGCGCGCGAGGAACCACAGCAGCCCGAGCACGACGGCCAGGGACAGCAGGACCCGCAGGCCGAGCACGAGGGAGGAGGTGTCCATGGTCGATCAGGCGTTCTCGGAGCCGACGATCTCGGTGATCCGGATGCCGTAGTCCTCGTCGACGACGACGACCTCGCCACGCGCGACGAGCCGTCCGTTGACCATGACGTCGGCCAGGGATCCCGCGGCCCGGTCGAGCTCGAGGACCGTGCCGGGCACGAGCTCGAGGACCTGGCGGACGGGAAGCTTGGTGCGGCCGATCTCGGCCGTGAGCGTCATCTCGACGTCGTGCAGCAGGCGCAGCGGGGAGACCTGCGCGGGGGCGGCGGCGCCGCGCTGCTGGGGGACGGCCTCGGGGCGCTGACGCATCCGCAGCCCGAACCACGCCTGGGGCTTGCCGTCGGCACCGGCGAGGGCGAAGGCGATCACGCCCTCCTCCTCGAGGCCACCCGCGAGGGCGGCC
>NZ_JALPKN010000531.1 GCF_023630195.1 Actinotalea sp. C106
GCCATGCGCTCGGCCACCCGTGCCCGAGTCTCGGCCCCCGCACGCTCGGGGTCCTGGCCGCGGCGCCAGACGGCGTGCTCCTCGGGCCAGCGCTCGGCGATCTCCTCGGAGGTGAGCCCCTCCCACGCGCCGAAGCCCCGCTCGCGCAGCCGCGGGTCGGTCTCGACCTCGAGGCCGGCGAGCTCGCCGAGGGCGGCTCCGGTCGCCGCCGCTCGCCCGAGGTCCGAGGAGACGATCCGTCGCGGCCGGTGCCTCACCTGGAGGGCACGGGCAGCCTCGCGGGCCTGCCACCTGCCGACCTCGTCCAGGGGGATGTCGACCTGACCCTGCAGTCGCGCCTCGGCGTTGTACGCCGTGCGTCCGTGTCGCCAGAGAAGGACGGTGCCGGCGCTCACTCCTGGGGCTCGGGGCCGCCGTCGCCGCCGCGGGCGTCGGCCGGGAGCTCGACGACCGGGCAGTCGGACCAGAGACGCTCGAGGGCGTAGTACACGCGGTCTTCGTCGTGCTGGACGTGCACGACGATGTCACCGAAGTCGAGGAGGGCCCACCGGCCCTCGCGGACGCCCTCGCGCCTCAGGGCTTTGACCCCCCGGGCATGCATGGCTTCCTCGATGGCCTCGGCGATCGCGACCACCTGCCGCTCGTTGGTACCTGAGGCGATGAGGAACACATCAGTCAGGACGAGCCGGTCGCTGACGTCGAGGGCGATGATCTCCTGGGCCTTGCGGTTCGAGGCGGCGCGGGCCGCCTCGACCGCGAGGTCGAGGGCGTGGTCGGTGGCGGGCACTAGTCCCCAGCTTCGTGAGTAGGTGTGTGGGTCGTGGACTGCGGGGCGGGTCCTGCAGCATTCGCGTCGGGAGGCTCGTTGACGACGACCATGAAGATCAACATCCCCAGGACGAAGGCGACGAGCACGAGCACGAGCATGTGCAGGAAGGTGTAGGGGTGGGTCCGGGGGGAGGTCCCGTCGGGCTCCTCGCCTCGACCCGCCTCCCCCCCGGTCTCGGTGGGCTGCGGGGCCCCGGCTCCGCCGGGCACGGACCCAGGCCCGCTCGGGACCGAGCTCCAGCCCGCGGGGGACCCCGGCTCGACCG
>NZ_JALPKN010000532.1 GCF_023630195.1 Actinotalea sp. C106
CCCGACGGGGGCTGGCGGCGCGGGCGGCCCTCGCGTCCGGTACTCCCAGGGCGGCACGCCCCCGGGGGCTGGCGGCGCCGGCTTCGAGGACATCCTCGGCGGTCTCTTCGGCGGTGGTGGCCCGCGCGGTCAGCAGCGCGGGACCGACCTCGAGGCCTCGACCACGCTGCCCTTCCGCAAGGCGGTCGAGGGCTCGACCATCACGCTCTCGGTCGAGGGGCGGAGAGTCAACGCCCGCATCCCTGCCGGGGTGCGGGACGGGCAGAAGATCCGTCTGCGCGGCAAGGGCCGGCCTGGGGCCGGGGGAGCGCCGGCCGGTGACCTGGTCATCGCCGTCAAGGTCGAGCCCCACCCGGTCTTCGCCCTCGACGGTCACGACCTGCGGGTGACGGTCCCGGTGACCTTCGCCGAGGCCGCGCTCGGGGCCGAGGTCGACGTGCCGACCCTCGACGGCGGGACCGTACGGGTCAAGGTGCCCGAGGGAACGCCGTCGGGCCGTACGTTGCGGGTTCGCGGCCGCGGGATCACCGCGGGGGAGCGCACCGGGGACCTGCTGGTCAGCGTCCAGGTGGCCGTCCCGCAGCGGTTGTCCGACGCCGCCCGCACGGCGGTCGAGGAGTTCGCGAGGGCCACCGAGGGTGCCGACGTCCGTAGCGAGCTGCGGGCCCGAGCGGTGCAGTGACATGGCGACGGGGTACGACGCACCAGTCTTCGTGATCTCGGTCGCGGCCGACCTCGCCGGCATGCACCCGCAGACCCTGCGTCAGTACGACCGCCTCGGGCTCGTCTCCCCTGGACGAGCCCGAGGCCGTGGTCGTCGCTACTCCTTGCGAGACGTCGAGACCCTCCGCGCGATCCAGCGGCTCTCCCAGGAGGAGGGCATCAACCTGGTCGGCATCAAGCGGATCCTCGCCCTCGAGGCCGAGGTCGAGCGCCTGGCCGAGCAGGTCGAGAGGCTGCGCGCCGGCGCTGAGCCGGGCCACCGCGTCTTCGCGGCGGGCCCCCAGGGGGAGGTCGTCGCCCTGCCCCGCGGGCACCGACCCGCGCGCGTCAGCTCGAGCGGCGCCCTGGTCGTCTGGCGGC
>NZ_JALPKN010000533.1 GCF_023630195.1 Actinotalea sp. C106
GGTACGACGGCGGTCGCTCCGTCCGCCACCGCCGTGACCACGACCGCCGTCGACCACGGCGATCACGGCGACGACGCTCACGACGGTGCTGCCGGACCGGGACGCTCGCGCCGCGCCGTCGGCATCGCGATGGCCACCACCACCCTGGGCGTCGCCCTGCACGTGCTCGCCGCGGTGCTGCGCGGCCTCGCCGCGGGCCGGGTGCCGTGGGCCAACATGTACGAGTTCACCCTCGTGGGCACCCTGGTCGCGGTCGCGACCTTCCTGGTGCTGTGCCGACGACGGGACGTGCGGTTCCTCGGCAGCCTCGTGGTCGGCCTGGTGCTGATCGCCCTGGGCGTCGGCCTCGCGGCCTTCTACGTGCCGGCGGACGCCGTCGAGCCGGCCCTGCAGAGCTACTGGCTCGTCATCCACGTCTCGATCGCCACGATCGCCACCGGGATGCTCACCGTCTCCTTCGCCGCGAGCGCGCTGCAGCTGCTCAAGGACTCGCGGGACGGGGGCTCGGGGCGGCTCTCTGCGACGCGCTGGCGCCTGCTCGACGCCCTGCCCTCCACGAGGGACCTCGAGGCGCTGTCCTTCCGGATCAACGCCGTGGGCTTCGTCCTGTGGACCTTCACCATCATGGCCGGGGCCGTCTGGGCCGAGCACGCCTGGGGCCGGTACTGGGGCTGGGACCCCAAGGAGGTCTGGAGCTTCGTGGTGTGGGTGGTCTACGCGGCCTACCTGCACGCCCGCACCACCCGCGGCTGGTCCGGCCGCCGTGCGGCGTGGTTCGTCCTGGTCGGCTACGCGACGGTGATCTTCAACTTCACCGGGGTCAACCTGTTCTTCCAAGGGCTGCACAGCTACAGCGGGCTCTGACGCCGGCCCGCGCCCTCAGCGCTCGGTGGTCTCGCCGTCGTCGCCCTGGGTGCTGCCGTCCTCGCCGGACTCGGTGGAGCCCGCGGTCCCGGCGGGGCCGGTGTCGCTCTCGCCGTCCCGTGCACGCTGGCGACGGCGCTCCTGCTCGAGGCGCCACAGGAAGTCCGGGTCGTCGTCGGGTGCGACGGGGCCCGACCGGCGCGGCCGGGGGCGCCCGGG
>NZ_JALPKN010000534.1 GCF_023630195.1 Actinotalea sp. C106
GCCGGGGTCCAGGCCGGGTCGCACGTGGCCGTGGTCGGGGACGGCGCCGTCGGGCTGTGCGGGGTGCTCGCCGCCCGTCGGCTCGGTGCCGAGCGGATCACGCTGCTGGGCCGCCACCCCGACCGGATCGCCGTCGGGCGGACCTTCGGGGCCACCGACGTCATCTCCGAGCGGGGCGAGGGGGCCGTCGCCCAGGCGATGGAGATGACCGACGGGCTGGGCTTCGCGCACGTGCTCGAGTGCGTGGGCATGCAGTCCTCCTGGGAGACCGCGATCGGCATTGCCCGCCCGGGTGGGACGGTCGGCTACGTCGGGGTGCCCGCCGGGCTGACCGACGGGCTGCCGTTGGGGCAGATGTTCCGGCACAACGTGGCCGTGCGCGGCGGGGTGGCCCCGGTCCGCGCCTACCTGCCCGAGCTGCTCGCCGACGTGCTCGACGGGACCATCGACCCCGGGCCGGTCTTCGACGTCGAGCTCGGGCTCGACCAGGCCCCCGAGGGGTACGCCGCGATGGACGAGCGGCGCTCGATCAAGGTGCTGCTGCGGCCGTGAGCGGGGGGACCATGCGCGCCGTCGTCCTCGACTCCTTCGGCGGGCCCCTCGAGGTTCGCGAGGTCCCGGCCCCCGAGTGCCCGCCCCACGGCGTCGTCCTGCGGGTCGAGGCCACGGGCGTGTGCCGCAGCGACTGGCACGGCTGGCAGGGCCACGACGCCGACATCACCGTGCCCCACGTACCGGGCCACGAGCTCGCCGGGACGGTCCTCGAGGTCGGGCCCGAGGTGCGGCGCTGGCGGGTGGGGGACCGGGTGACCGTGCCCTTCGTGTCCGCCTGCGGGGACTGCGACGCGTGCCTCGCAGGCGAGCAGCAGGTGTGCGAGCGGCAGACCCAGCCCGGGTTCACCCACTGGGGTTCCTTCGCCGAGCAGGTCTCCCTGCACCACGCCGACGTCAACCTCGTCGGCCTGCCCGACGCCCTGACCGCCGCGACGGCAGCCTCCCTCGGCTGCCGGTTCGCGACCGCCTACCGCGCGCTGACCGTGCACGGCCGGGTGCGCGCGGGGGACTGGGTC
>NZ_JALPKN010000535.1 GCF_023630195.1 Actinotalea sp. C106
CCCCGGCGCCGTCCGCATCACCGGCCGGCCGGTGCCGACCAGCCGTGCGACCAGCGAGCTGACCGCTCGCGAGCTGGGCGTCCTGCGGCTCGTCGCCGACGGCCGCACCAACCGCCAGATCGGTGAGCACCTCGAGCTCTCGGCCCTCACGGTCAAGAGCCACCTCGCGCGCATCTCGCGCAAGGTGGGCACGGGCGACCGCGCCGAGATGGTCGCGTACGCGATCCGCAACGCCCTCCTGGCCTGATCCCCCGCGGACCCGACGGCGCCGCCTCCGCGGCCAGCCGGGTACGACCGTCTAGCGTGGTGGTCATGCCCAGCGCCCACCCCGACGTCACCGGTCCGGCGAGCGGCGAGGACGCTCCCGAGATCACCCCCCTGCGCGAGCCCCGTGACGGCGTCCCCACCGTGGTCGACAGCCCCGAGGCTCTGGCCGCGGCCGTCGACCGCCTCCGCTCGGCCTCCGGCCCCGTCGCGGTCGACGCCGAGCGCGCCTCGGGCTACCGGTACGGCCAGCGGACCTTCCTGGTGCAGATGCGCCGCGAGGGTGCGGGCACGGTGCTGATCGACCCCGTCCCGCTGCCCGACCTGAGCCCGGTGAACGAGGCCCTGGGCGACGCCGAGTGGGTGCTGCACGCCGCCTCGCAGGACCTGCCTGGCCTGTCCGAGCAGAAGCTCCGTCCGGCCGCCGTCTTCGACACCGAGCTCGCGGCTCGTCTGCTGGGGCTCCCCCGGGTCGGCCTCGCCGCGGTGGTCGCCGAGATCCTGGGCCTGGGCCTGGCCAAGGAGCACTCCGCGGTGGACTGGTCCACCCGACCGCTGCCCCGGGACTGGCTGCTCTACGCGGCCCTCGACGTCGAGGTGCTGCTCGACCTCCGCCGTGAGCTGGGTGACCGCCTGGTCGCCGCGGGCAAGGACGAGTGGGCTCGGCAGGAGTTCGAGGCCGTGCGCCTCGCCCCCCCGCCCCCACCACGCGTGGACCCGTGGCGTCGCACCTCGGGGCTGCACGCGATCCGCGAACCGCGCCGCCTCGCCGTCGTCCGGGCGCTCTGGGAGGCGCG
>NZ_JALPKN010000536.1 GCF_023630195.1 Actinotalea sp. C106
CCACGCCCTCGGTGATCGGCGCGAGGGCCGCGGGCTCGAGCGGCCGCAGCCGGGCGACGTCGGCCGCGGTGCGCACCGGGTCCGCGAAGACCGGGCCGGTGCCCGGGACGATGTCCACGTCCACCCCCGCCAGCAGCAGGGGCACGACGATGTCGCTGAAGAAGATCCCGGCGTCGACCCCGTGACGACGCACGGGCTGCAGGGTGATCTCGCTCGCCATGGCGGGGTCCAGGCAGGCGTCGAGCATCGCGGTGCCCTCGCGCAGGGCCCGGTACTCGGGCAAGGACCGGCCGGCCTGACGCATGAACCACACCGGGACGTGCTCGGTCCGCGAGGTGGTCACCGGACCCGCGGAGGCCGTGTGGCCTTCGTCACGAGAATGCCCGTCACGGCCCGCGCGGAATGCTCGGACGAGCGCGGAACCGGCCGTGCGGCCGTCGATCAAGGGATGGTTCTGAGGGAGATTCACCCTGCGATTGTGCCGAACATTCTTCCGCCTGGTTCAATCGGGCCGTTGTGGTGCTGATGACCCTGACGGCGTCCCACCGCGATCTGGACCTGGATGTCCTCGAGCAGCTGAGCTCGGGAGCGCACTCCGTCGGCTCCGAGGTCGTGGCGGACAGCCACGAGATCACCGGTTGCGTCGTGCTCGCTACGTGCAACCGGTTCGAGGTGTACCTGGATGTCGCCGAGACCTGCGCGGGACCGCAGACCGCCCTCGACGCCGTGACCGCGACGGTGGCCCGCACCAGCGGCCTGCCCCAGGCCGACGTGCAGGACTCGCTGCAGGCCCGCGTGGGCCCCGAGGTCGGTCGCCACCTCTTCGCGGTGGCCTCGGGCCTGGACTCGATGGTCATCGGGGAGCGCGAGGTCGCCGGGCAGGTGCGTCGTGCCCTGCACACCGCCCGCACCGAGCGCACGACCTCCCCCCGCCTCGAGCGCCTCTTCCAGACCGCCTCGCGCACCTCGCGCGCCGTGGGCGCCCAGACGGGGCTCGGCGGCACGGGCCGCTCGGTGGCCGGTGTCGCCCTCGACCTCGCCGCCGAGGCCCTCGTC
>NZ_JALPKN010000537.1 GCF_023630195.1 Actinotalea sp. C106
GCCCCCGTGCCGGTGGTCCCAGCGCCGCCGGCGCCGGTCGCCCCGGCCCCCGGTGTCGCCCCCGGTGGCCGTCGGCGCCGCCGTCGTCCCGCGAACCTCAGGGTGTACCTGCTGCTCGTGCCCGCGGCGATCCCCGTGCTCGTCGGGCTCGGGTACCCCCTGGCGCGGCAGTTCGTCATCTCCTTCCAGGAGTACGGCCTCGCGCAGCAGTTCGGCCGCCCGGCGGAGTGGGTCGGCCTCGACAACTACGTCGCGCTGCTGACCGACCCCTACGTGTGGGGGGTGATCGCGCGGTCGGTGGCCTTCTGCCTGGTCAACGCCGCGCTGACGATGGCGCTCGGGATCGCCCTGGCCGTGCTCATGAGGTCGGTCGGCCGGGCCGCGCGGCTCACGCTCCAGGTCGGGATGCTGCTTGCGTGGGGCACCCCGGTCCTGGCGACCACGACCGTCTGGCAGTGGCTCTTCGACTCCCAGTACGGGGTGATCAACTGGCTGCTGGCCGAGCCCCTCGGCCTGACCGGGATGAGGTACCACTCGTGGCTCATCGAGCCTGCCTCCTTCTACCTGGTCGCCACCGTGATCGTGGTGTGGATGAGCGTGCCGTTCGTGGTGTTCACGGTCTACGCGGGGCTGCTGCAGGTACCCGGCGAGACCATGGAGGCCGCCCAGCTGGACGGGGCGAGCAGCCGGCAGCGCTTCTGGCTCATCACCGTCCCCATGATCAAGCCCGTGCTGTTCGTCGTCGCCCTGCTCCAGGTGATCTGGGACCTGCGGGTCTTCACCCAGATCCACGTCCTGCAGCGGGCCGGCGCACCGACCCGGGACACCCACCTGCTGGGGACCTACATCTACTCGCTCGCCAAGGAGTTCTCGATGGCCGGTGCCATGGCCACGATCATGCTCGTCCTGACCCTCGCGCTGACCTGGTTCTACATCCGGCGCATGCTGCGCGAGGAGGAGATGTGAGCGCCCCGGCCGCGGCCCCCCACCGCACCGGCGCACCGGCGAGGTCCCGGTCACCGCACCCGCCCGGACCCGACGGCGCCGCGCGGGG
>NZ_JALPKN010000538.1 GCF_023630195.1 Actinotalea sp. C106
CGCCCCGCACCTGGTCCGACCGCGACCCGGCGGCGGCCGGACGGCTCGCCGTCGCGCGGACCGTGGTCGCGGAGATCGGCGAGCAGCACCAGGTGCCCGTGGAGAACCTGCTGACCCCCGACCTGCTGCGCCGCCTGTGCTGGTCCCCGCCAGCCCGGACAGACGACGCCACCGTGGCCGAGACGCTCACGGCGGCGGGGGCCCGGCCGTGGCAGGTCGAGCTCGTCGCCCCGCGGCTCGCGGCGGCCTTTGTTACTCTCCAGTAGCTTCACCATCCAGCAGCATCGCCCGGACAACGTCGTCCACCCCAGGAGAGCCCATGAGCACCCCGCGCCGCACGGTCCAGGACGTCGTCTTCGTCGACGGGGTGCGCACCCCGTTCGGCCGGGCCCGCCCGGACGGGATCTACGCCCACACCCGCGGCGACGACCTCGCGGTCAAGGCCACGCGCGAGCTCCTGCGGCGCTCTCCCGCCTTGCCCCCCGAGCGCGTCGACGACGTCGCCCTGGCCGCGACCAGCCAGAGCGGTGACCAGGGGCTCACCCTCGGACGGTCGGTCGCCGTGCTCGCGGGGCTGCCGCGCACCGTGCCGGGGTTCGCCGTGGACCGGATGTGCGCGGGAGCGATGACGGCGGTCACCGCGACGGCCTCGGCGATCATGGCCGGGGCGCAGCAGGTCGCGATCGCCGGCGGGGTGGAGCACATGGGGCACCACCCGATGGGTGCGGACACCGACCCCAACCCCCGCTTCGTGGCCGAACGGCTGGTCGACTCCTCGGCCCTCGTGATGGGCGCGACCGCCGAGAACCTGCACGACCGGTACCCGGCCCTGACCAAGGACCGGGCAGACGCCTACGCGGTGCGCAGCCAGCAGCGGTACGCGGCCGCCCTCGCGGCTGGCCACGTCTCGGCCGACCTGGTGAGCATCGCCCTGCGCGACCCCGAGCGCGGCTGGGGGCTCGCGACCGCCGACGAGCCGCCCCGACCGGGGACCACCCTGAACGACCTCGCCGGACTCGCCACCCCGTTAAGTGGG
>NZ_JALPKN010000539.1 GCF_023630195.1 Actinotalea sp. C106
ACTTGTGGCCAGCCGACCTTCGAGGAGCCAGGACCCGCGGACCGCCGCGACGACCTGCGGCACCCCCGCGGCGTGCTCGAGGGAGGCGACGAGCTCGGTCGCGGCCGGGGCGTCCGTGGGCCGCTGGTCACCGCACTGCTCGAGCACGGCGCTGGCCGCTGCGGTCACCTCGGCCTCGAGGCGGTGCTGGGCAGCCTCGCGACGCCGTGCCGCTTCGTCGAGCAGGGCCACCAGGTCGGCGACGCCCTCTCCCGTCCGCGCCGAGGTGGTGAGCAGCCTCGCGCTGCCGAGTCCGTCCTCCTCGAGGAGACGACGCAGGTCCTGGCGGCAGGCCTCGACCTCCTCGGCGGCGAGCCGGTCCACCTGGTTGAGGACCACGACGACGACCGCGGCGTGCCCCGCGAGCCCGCGCAGGTAGCGCTCGTGCACTGCCGCGTCGGCGTACTTCTGCGGGTCCACGACCCACACCATCAGGTCCACCAGGGAGACGAGACGCTCTGCCTCGGTGCGGTGGGCGACCACGACCGAGTCGTGGTCGGGCAGGTCGAGGACCACGAGCCCGTCGGTCGCGAGGTCGAGGGCCTCGGGCCTGCTGCTGGGTGGTCTGCTGCTGGGGGGCGTGCCGTGGTCGGCGACGGGGCGGTCGAGGTGGTGACGGCGGCGCACGCCCAGCCAGTCGAGCAGGGGCCCAGCACCCTCGGGCCCCCGGACCATGGCGAGGGGTTCGGCCGTCGTGGGCCGCAGGACGCCCACCGGGGCGAGGTCGGTCCCGGTCACGGCGTTGACCAGGGAGGACTTGCCCGAGCCCGTGGACCCGGCGAAGGCGACGACGGTGTGCTGGTCCGAGAGCCGCATCCGCTGCCCGGCCCGGGCCTCGACGGCCTGCACCTGCGCGAGGACCTCCGCGGGCAGCACCTCGCGCCCCGCGCGCACCGCGACGGCGAGGGAGTCGAGCCGCTCGACGAGACTCACTGCCACAGCCGCCTCCACCACGCGCGCAGGCCAACGGCCTCGGGGTCCTCCGCACGGTCAGGT
>NZ_JALPKN010000053.1 GCF_023630195.1 Actinotalea sp. C106
CCCGCCCGCGCCGCGGCCGTCGCGAGGTAGGAGGCCCCCAGCGCGGCGGTCGCCGCCGTGAGCGTGGCCATGAGCGTGACCTGCACCTGCGCCGCGAGGACCGGGAGCCGCCGCGGTACCGCGGTGTAGGTGGTCCGCGCCGTGCCGGTCGTGTGCTCGGAGGTCCCCACGAGGACCCCGAGCACGAGGAACCCCAGCTGCGCGACCACGAAGCCCGAGGTCACGACCCAGGAGCCGGACCGGCCGTCGTCGGGCCGGACGAACATCCCCAGCCCGTACGCGGTGGCCGCCGCGACGGCCACCGTGCCCAGCAGGAGCCAGAGGTTCGACCGCACGCTCGTGAGCTTGGTCCACTCCGCACGGAGCACCCGGAGCGCGGTGGGCCCCCCGCGCACCTCGGTCCGGTGCGTGGCGCGCCCGGAGGCGCGGTCCGCTGCGATGGCGGTCACCGCACGTCCCGGGTACGCAGCCGCACAGCCGCGGCCACGAGCAGCACGAGGATCCAGGCTCCGAAGACCAGCCCGCCACCGACCGGGCCCAGGTCGGGCGAGCCGGGCATCGGCCCGAAGGATGCGGGGGTCGTCATGAGCTGGGCAGCACCACCGGGCGAGGCCACCACGAGCGTCCCGAGGACGCCGACCTGCTCGACCTGGTCGGGTGAGCTGAGGGACGCGGTGTCGGCGCCCCCGACCATCGGTTCGCTGGCCATCATGAGCACGATGGGCAGGATCAGGACCAGGAACAGCGCCGTCAGCATGGCCGGGACGGTCCGGCGGAGCAGCACGCCGACCGCGAAGCCGAAGAGCGCCAGCCCGACGAGGAGCAGCACCATGCCGAGCAGGACCCCGGGGGTGTCGCCTGCGGTCAGGTCGACCGTGATGTCGCGCGACGCCACCGCGGGCATGAGGCCCACCACGCAGGCCGCTGTCGCGAGCACGGCCGTGGCCAGCGCGAACGCCGTCAGGGACAGCGCCTGCGCGGCGAGCACCGGCCACCGGCGCGGGGCCAGCGTGAACGTGGTGCGGAACGCACCGGTGCGGAACTCGCCCGCACCCGCCAGGACTCCCAGCACCAGCGGGCCCACCTGCGCGAGGATCAGGCCCGAGGGCAAGGAGTCGAGCGGCTGGAAGCCGGGGTCCCCCGACGACGCCTGCGCGCTCAGGTAGGTGATGAGGGCGGCCACCGCCACCGTCACGCCGGCGACCCACCACGGGGAGCGGAGCGAGGTGAGCTTGGTCCACTCCGCGGTCATCAACCGTGCGAACGTCGGACCGGGGCGCGTGGCAGCAGCGGCCCGTGCCGTGCCGAGCGTCGTGCTCGTCGCGCTCATCGGGCACCGCCCTGGGTGCCGGCCGCGCGGTACTCGACCGCGTCACCCGTCAGCTGCAGGTACGCCTCCTCGAGACTCCCCGACTCGCTGCCGAGCTCGAGGACGGTCGCCCCGCACCGGCCGGCTGCGGTGCCGACGTCGTCGACCGAGACGCCTCGGACCTGCAGCGCCCCACCATCCTGCGGCGCGACCTGCGCCCCCGCGGCGAGGAGTTCCCGGGCGAGCGCCTCGGGCTCGGTCGTGCGCACGCGCACCGTCCCGGCACGCTCGGAGCGGGCGACGATCTCCTGGACCGTCGCGTCGGCGAGGAGCCGTCCGCGGCCGATGATGACGACCCGGTCGGCGCACAGCGCCAGCTCGTGCATGAGGTGCGAGGAGAGGAGCACCGTGCGGCCCTCGGCCGCGAGGTCACGGACCAGCCGCCGGATCCACAGCACCCCGTCGGGGTCCAGGCCGTTGACCGGCTCGTCGAGGATCAGGGTGGCGGGGTCGCCCAGGAGGGCCCCCGCGATGCCGAGCCGCTGGCCCATGCCCAGGGAGAACGTGCCGGCGCGACGGTGCGCCGCCGGCTCCAGGCCGGTCTGGGCGATGACCTCCCGCACCCGGGCCTTGCCGATGCCGTGGGTCTGCGCCATCGCGAGCAGGTGCTTGTAGGCGGTGCGCCCGGGGTGCACCGAGCGCGTGTCGAGCATGACCCCCACCGCGTGCAGCGGTGCGGGCAGGTCGGCGTACCGCTGGCCGGCGACCGTGGCCGAGCCGGAGGTCGGGCGCTCGAGGCCCACGACCATACGCATCGTCGTCGACTTCCCCGCGCCGTTGGGCCCGAGGAACCCCGTGACCGTCCCCGGACGGGCGGTGAACGTGAGCCCGTCCACCGCCGTCGTGCTGCCGTAGCGCTTGGTCAGCGCCTCCACCTCGATCATCAGGTCCCCTCCTCGTCAGGTCCGCACCCCGCGGCGCGTCCGTCGACGACGCTACGGAGACGCCGGGGCGCCGAGCACCTGCCGTCGGAGGAGGTCTGGGGCGCGGTGCCCTCCTCCCACGGGAGGAGAGGGACCTACCCAGGGCCGAGAGGCCACCGTGAAGGGCCAGTTCTGGGTGCAGGTCGGTGGGCACCTCGAGGCCGGGGACGGCTCGGTGGCCGAGGTCGCGCTGCACGAGGCCCGCGAGGAGAGCGGCGTCGACGGCCTGCCCGAGCGCGCGGCCTCCGACCTGGCCGGTCACCTCACCGCGGCTCTGGCCGAGCACGCGTCACGAGGTGGCGCGAGTAGGCCGTGAGCGTGAGGAAGGTCGGGAACTCCTCGCCCAGGGCCACCTCGTGCAGGACCGCCGCGGCGTCGTCGAAGCTGTCCCCGTTGCGCCGCTCGGTCGTGGTGAGGACCTCGCGGAGCACCTGCTCGACGTGGGCCGCGGTGATCGTGGTGCCCTGCTCGGTCACGGTCCCCTGGTGGATCCACTGCCAGAGCTGCGAGCGCGAGATCTCGGCCGTGGCGGCGTCCTCCATGAGGTTGTCGATCGCGGCCGCCCCGGTGCCCCGCAGCCACGACTCGAGGTACCGCAGGGCGACCGACACGTTGCCGCGGACCCCGTCGTCGGTGACCTGACCGCCGGCCGAGGCGATGTCCAGCAGCTGCGCGGCGGTCACGTGCACGTCCTGCCGACTCCGGTCGAGCTGGTTCGGGCGATCGCCGAGGGCCTCGTCGAAGACCTCGCGGGCCACGGGGATGAGGTCGGGGTGGGCGACCCAGGTGCCGTCGTACCCCGCGGTGGCCTCGCGGTGCTTGTCCGCGCGCACCTGCTCCAGGGCCCGGGCCGTGACCTCGGGGTCGCGCCGGTTGGGGATGAACGCCGACATGCCGCCGATCGCGTGCGCGCCCCGACGGTGACAGGTCGCGACCAGCAGCTCGGTGTACGCCCGCATGAACGGCACGGCCATCGTCACCTGTGCACGGTCCGGCAGCACGAAGCGCGGGCCACGGCTGCGGAAGTTCTTGATGACGCTGAAGATGTAGTCCCAGCGCCCTGCGTTGAGCCCGGCGCAGTGGTCCCGCAGCTCGTAGAGGATCTCCTCCATCTCGAAGGCCGCGGTGATGGTCTCGATGAGGACCGTGGCCCGGATCGTGCCGTGGGCGATGCCGAGGTACTCCTGGGTGAAGGTGAAGACCTCGTCCCAGAGCCGTGCCTCGAGGTGGCCCTCGAGCTTGGGCAGGTAGAAGTACGGTCCCCGTCCCGTCGCGATGAGGTGCCGGGCGTTGTGGAAGGCGTACAGCCCGGCGTCGACCAGGCTCGCCGAGGCCGCCTGCCTGCGCCCCGCACGGTCGGTGAAGCACAGGTGCTTCTCGACCAGGTGCCAGCCCCGGGGCCGCATGACCACCGTCGGGGTGGTCTCGCCCAGCCGGTACTCCTTGCCCTCGGGGGTGCGGAAGTCGATCTGTCCGCGCAGGGCATCGAGCAGGCTGTGCTGCCCGCCGACGACGTTCTGCCAGGTCGGGGAGGTCGCGTCCTCGAGGTCGGCGAGCCACACCTGGGCCCCGGAGTTCATGGCGTTGACGGTCATCCGGCGGTCGGTCGGCCCGGTGATCTCGACGCGCCGGTCCTCGAGCCCCGGGCCCGCTCCGGCGACCATCCACGAGGGGTCCTCCCTGATGTGGGCGGTGTGCGGCAGGAAGTCGGGGTCCGCGCCGTTGGCGAAGCGTTCGCGTCGGCGCTGCCGCTCGAGCAGCAGGTCGTGGCGGGGGCCCAGGAAGCGGGCGTGCAGCTCGGCCAGGAAGGTCAACGCCTCCGGCGTGAGGATCTCCGCCGAGCCGGGGACCTCCGGTCCGAGCACCTCCAGGCTGGGTGAGGCGCCCGACGTCGGGGGCGTGGTCGGGGGGCGGGTCTCGGTCGGGTTGCCGGAGTCGGTCGTGGTGCGGGTCTCGGTCTCGGTGGGGCTCATCGCTGCGCTCCGAACTGTGCGGTCTCGGTCGACCCGGCGAGGGCCAGGGTCGTGCTGCTGGGGTTGAGGGTCGTGGCGACCCGGTCGAAGTACCCGGTGCCGACCTCCCGCTGGTGGCGGGTCGCGGTGTAGCCGTCGGCCTCGGAGGCGAACTCGGCCTCCTGGAGCTCGACGTAGGCGCTCATCCCCCGGTCGGCATAGCCCCGTGCCAGGGTGAACATCGAGTGGTTGAGGGCGTGGAACCCGGCCAGGGTGATGAACTGGAAGGCGTAGCCGTAGGAGGCCAGCTCGCGCTGGAACCGGGCGATCGTCGGGTCGTCCAGGTGCGCCCGCCAGTTGAAGGACGGTGAGCAGTTGTAGGCCAGCAGCTTGCC
Organism: Actinotalea sp. C106; assembly: GCF_023630195.1. Taxonomy (GTDB): domain Bacteria; phylum Actinomycetota; class Actinomycetes; order Actinomycetales; family Cellulomonadaceae; genus Actinotalea. The sequence continues at coordinate 4,640 of NZ_JALPKN010000053.1, forward strand.
GGGGAACCGCTCGTGGATCCGCTCGGCGAACTCCCGGGCCAGGGCCAGGTCCGGCTCGGCGGTCTCGACCCACAGCAGGTCCGCGTACTCGGCGTAGGCACCCGCCCGTGCGAGGACGGCCTCGAGGCCCGGGGTCACCCGGTGGTAGCCCTCGGCGGTGCGCTCCCCGGTGAGGAACTCGGCGTCGCGGGGGTCGGCGTCCGAGGTGAGCAGGTCGGCACCCAGCGCGTCGGTGCGGGCCACGACGACGGTCGGCACCCCCGCGACGTCGGCCGCGAGCCGCGCGGCGCTCAGGGTACGCACGTGCTGGGAGGTGGGGACGAGGACCTTGCCGCCCAGGTGGCCGCACTTCTTCTCCGCGGCGAGCTGGTCCTCCCAGTGCACCCCCGCGGCGCCCGCGGCGATCATCGCCGACATGAGCTCGTAGGCGTTGAGGGGCCCCCCGAAGCCGGCCTCGGCGTCGGCGACGATCGGGGCCAGCCAGTCCCCCGACGGCGGCCTCGTGCCCTCGGCGCTCTCGACCTGGTCGGCCCGCAGCAGGGCGTTGTTGATGCGCCGCACCACGGCAGGCACCGAGTTGGCCGGGTAGAGGCTCTGGTCGGGGTAGGTCTGCCCGGCGAGGTTCGCGTCGGCCGCGACCTGCCAGCCCGAGAGGTAGATCGCCTGCAGCCCGGCCCGCACCTGCTGCACGGCCTGGTTGCCGGTCAGGGCGCCCAGGGCCGGCACCCACTCCTCGGTGTGCAGCAGCTCCCACAGGCGCTCGGCCCCCCGGCGGGCGAGGGTGTGCTCCTCGCGGACCGAGCCGCGCAGGGCGATGACCTCCTCGGCGGTGTAGTCGCGCCGGACCCCGGCCCAGCGCGGGTCGGTGGCCCAGGTGTGGGCCAGCTCGGCGGCCGTCTGGACCTGGTCCCCGGCACGTCGGGGCGAGCGGGACTCCTCGGGGTGGGGCCCGTCCTGGCGGGGCCCGTCCTGGCGGGGCTCGGCCTGAGGAGCCCCGCTCTGCGGGTCGGTCGTGGGCGGTGTCGTGGCGGTGGTGGTCACGGGATGCTCCTGGTGCTCGTCGTCGGGCTGAGATCCGGCTGTGGCTCCACCGTCGCCCAGCGTCAAGACCTCGTCGCCACCCGCTGGGGCAGAAGAACTGCGGTTCTTCTACCGAGCAGAAGGTGGTGCCCGCCGCGGGCCGGTGCGACGGTGAACCATGGCCCTCACCGAGCACCTGCTCCCCCGCGGCGACGACGCCGAGCAGGTGGACCCGCTGGTCATCGGGCGTCGCGTCCGGCACCTGCGGACGGCCCGCGGGATGACCCTGGACCAGCTCGGCGCCGCCGTCGGCCGGGCTCCTTCGCAGATCTCGGTGCTCGAGAACGGGCACCGCGAGCCCGCGCTCTCGCTGCTGCAGCGGATCGCCTCAGCCCTGGGTGTGTCGCTCGCCGAGCTGCTGGACCCGGAGGCGCCGAGCCGCCGCGCCGCCCTGGAGATCGAGCTCGAGCGCGCCCAGCGCGGCCCGCTGTTCAGCTCCCTCGGCCTGGGCCAGGTCAAGGCAGGCCGGTCCTTGCCGACCGACGCCCTCGAGGCGCTCGTCGGGCTCCAGCGCGAGGTCGAGCGCCTCCTCACCGAGAACGCCGCCACCCCCGAGGAGGCCCGGCGGGCCAACGCCGAGCTCCGCGCCACCATGCGCTCCCAAGACAACTACTTCCCCGACCTCGAGGCCCACGCCCGCACGCTGCTCACCGCCGTCGGGCACCCCGGCGGTCCCCTGTCCCAGCGCACGACGGCGGAGATCGCCGCGCACCTGGGCTTCGCGCTGCACTACGTCCACGACCTGCCGCACTCGACCCGGTCGGTGACCGACCTCGAGCACCGGCGGATCTACCTGCCCCACACGCTGACCACCTCGAGCGACCCCAGGTCGCCCGTGCTCCAGGCCATCGCGAGCCACGTGCTGGGCCACGAGGAGCCCGCGGGCTACGGGGACTTCCTGCGCCAGCGCGTCGAGACCAACTACCTCGCGGCCGCGCTGATGCTGCCCGAGGAGGGCACCGTCGCGATGCTGCACGAGGCGAAGGCCGCCCGGCGCCTGTCGGTCGAGGACCTGCGCGACGCCTTCGCGGTCACCTACGAGACGGCGGCGCACCGCTTCACCAACCTCGCGACCCGGCACCTCGAGGTCCCGGTGCACTTCATGAAGGTCCACGAGAGCGGCACGCTGCACAAGGCCTACGAGAACGACGGCGTCCGGTTCCCCAGCGATGCGCTGGGCGCGATCGAGGGCCAGCCCGTGTGCCGCCGCTGGACCGCACGGGCGGTGTTCTCCCTACCGGACCGGTTCAGCCCGTACTACCAGTACACCGACACCCCGTCCGGCACGTACTGGTGCACCTCACGGGTCCAGGGCTCCCCCGAGGGTGACTTCTCGGTGAGCGTGGGGGTGCCCTTCCCCGACGTGCGGTGGTTCCGGGGGCGCGAGACCGTCGAGCGCGCGCGGTCCCGCTGCCCCGAGCCGGACTGCTGCCGCCTGCCGCCGGCACCGCTCGCCGAACGGTGGTCCGGCCGCTCGTGGCCCAGCGCCCGCCCGCACGCCAGCACCCTCGCGGCGCTCCCCGCGGGGGTGTTCCCCGGGGTGGACCAGACCGAGGTCTTCACCTTCCTCGAGCGCCACGCGCCCGGCGGCTGAACTGCGTCGGCGACTGACGTCAGTCGGCGGCCAGCACCGCCCACCCGTGCGGCGGCAGGGCCAGGACGCACTCGCCGCCGTCGTCGTCGAGCTGGCCGGCGCCCGCGAGGACCGGTCCGGCTCCGGGGACCGTGAGCGTGGCGTCGTCGTCCTCGGTGCTCATGGCGACCAGCAAGGCGTCGGTGCGGTCGGCGGCGCTGCCGTCGGGATCGGACACGCGGTAGACGAGGCGGGTGTTGGTGCAGGTCAGCACCTCGGCGCGGGCGCGGTGCAGCCACGGGTGGCGGCGGCGCAGGGCGATGAGCTCGCGGTGCAGGCTGTACACCTCCCACCCGCCGGGGGCCAGCTCGGTGGGCTCGGGCGGGAAGGTGGGGCGCACGGCGTCGTCGCCCCCGACGCGCTCCTCCTTGATGCCCTCCATGCCCTGCTCGTCCCCCGCGTAGACGGTCGGGGTGCCGCCCAGGGTGAGGAGCAGGACGACGGCATGGGCGAGGTGGCGGCGGTCGGTCAGCCGGCTCGCGATGCGGGTGACGTCGTGGTTGCCCAGGAAGGTGAGCGGGGCGAAGGTCTCGAGCCACTGGTCGTGGCGGCCCATGGTCCAGGTCAGCTCGAAGAAGTTGCGGTCGTTGAGCGAGCTCCAGGTGGACTTCCACAGCTCGTACTGGGTCACGGCGTCGAACCCTGCGGTCTGGACGGCCTCGGTGTAGTCGCCGTGCAGCACCTCGCCGAAGACGTACGCCTCGGGGTGGGCGGCGCGGACCCGCGGCAGCACCTCGGTCCAGAAGACGGGCGGCACGGCGTAGGCCGCGTCGAGCCGCCAGCCGTCGACGCCCCGGTCGAGCCAGTACGTCATGACCTCGACCACGTGGTCGACGACGGCCGGGTCCTGGTGGTTGAGGGTGACCAGGGCGTGGTGGCCCTCGAAGTCGACGTACTCGGGCTCGGTGCCGGGGCCTGCGCCCTCGGGCCAGGTGAGGTGGAACCAGTGGTCGGTGGGCCCGCCGGGGCCGTGGCGCAGCACCTCAACGAAGGCCGGGAAGCCGCGGCCGACGTGGTTGAAGACGCCGTCGAGGGTCACGCGCAGGCCGCGCTGGTGGGCGGCCTCGACCAGGGCGACCAGGTCCTCCTCGGTGCCGAGGCGGGGGTCCACGCGCAGGTAGTCGGTGGTGTCGTAGCCGTGGGTCTCCGAGGCGAACACCGGGCCGAGGGCCAGGCCCGACAGGCCCAGCTCGACCACGTAGTCCAGCCACGCGTGCAGGTGACGCAGCCGCGGGACCGGCGGGGCGTCGTCGGGCAGGGCCTCGGGCTCGGCGCCGGTGAACCCCAGCGGGTAGACGTGCCACCACATCGCGTGCTCGACCCAGGCGGGCATCAGACCTCCATCGACGGTCCTGCCACCGTAGCGAGCCTCGCCCGCGATCTCGTGCCGGAACCGCGTGACGTTCGAGGAGGTGAGGGATGCCTATCCTGTCCTCGTGCCAAGGGAGAAGCTGGACGCGGAGTGCTGCAGAGCCGATGCCGGAGCGCCTGCACCGCCGGCGCGGACGCACGCGACGTGAGCGCCCGCAGGGCCGTCGACCCGCACGTGGTCGTCGCCGAGGTGGTCGGCACCCGGCGCGTGACCCCCTCGATGGTCCGGGTGACGCTGGGCGGCGAGGGGGTCGGGCTGTTCACCGCCACCGGCTTCGACCAGTGGTTCCGACTGTTCCTGCCGCGCGACGGGCAGGGCACCCTGCGCCTGCCGACCCGCACCTCGTCCCTCTGGTACGTCCAGTACCTCGCGACACCCAAGGCCCAGCGCCCCCACGTCCGGGCGTACACGGTGCGGGACGCCCGTCCCGCGCAGCAGGAGATCGACGTCGACTTCGTCGTCCACCTCGCCGACGACGTCCCCACCGGACCGGCGGTCGCCTTCGCCCTCACGGCCGAGCCCGGTCAGCAGGTGGGTCTGCTCGACCAGGGGCACGGCTTCGGCGTCCGGCACGACCACGACTCCGTGCTGCTCGTGTGCGACGAGACGGGTCTGCCCGCCGTCGCCCGCATCTGCGAGTCCCTGCCGGCGGACGCCCGGGGCCTCGCCCTGATCGAGGTGCCCACCGCCATGGACGTGCAGGAGTTCCGCGCGCCGGACGGCGTGGAGGTGCGCTGGCTCCCGCGGGACGAGGGGGACGAGCACGAGCGAGCAGTGCCTGGGCGGCTCGCCCTCGCCCGCCTGCCCGAAGTGCCTCTGCCGGGCCGCACCCCGTACGCGCACCTGATCGGCGAGTCCGCCCTGGCCACCGGCGCGCGCCGACACCTCGTGACCCGCTGCGGCGTCCCGAAGGCGCACATCGGCTTCGCGGGCTACTGGCGCCACGGGCACGCCGCCCAGTAGCCAGCCCCGCTGCGCATCGCCAGGGTGCCCCCGCGCCAAGACCCCAGGGCCCGAAGGCACCTGGGGTCCTGGTCCGCGTGGGTCAGTCGGTGCGGGACTCGACGGGCTCGGCGACGTGGGCGGTGGCGTGGGAGTCCTCGCCCCCGTTCCGGGTCGCGTAGAGGCTCGTCGCGGTGACCACACCGAGGGCCACGACGATCACGCCGAGGGAGAGGGCAGTCGGGATCTCCGGGACGCCCGGCCAGATGCCGTGGGCCCAGTGCAGGACGAGCTTGACCCCGATGAACCCGAGGATCGCCGCGAGGCCGTAACCCAGGTGCACCAGCTTGCTCAGGGCCCCCTGCAGCACGAAGTACAGGGCGCGCAGGCCGAGCAGGGCGAAGGCGTTGGTCGCGAACACCAGGTACGGGTCGCTCGTGATGCCGAAGACGGCGGGCACCGAGTCGACCGCGAAGACGATGTCCGTCGCGAAGATGGCCGCCACGACGACGGCGAGGGGGGTCAGCATGCGGCGCCCGTTCTCCCGGACGGAGAGCCGCGGGCCGCGGTAGTCGTCGGTGACCGGCATGAACCGGCGGATCAGGCGGACGGACCGCATCGAGGAGACGTCCACCTCGTGCCCCGTGCCCTTGACCTGGTCCCGCAGGATCTTGACCCCGGTGAGCAGCAGGATCGCGCCGAAGAGCAGGAAGGCGAAGCTGAAGTTCGCCAGCACCGCAGCCCCGAGGGCGATGAAGATGCCGCGCAGCACCAGGGCGCCGGCGATGCCGAAGAGCAGCACGCGCTGCTGGAGGACCGCTGGCACCGCGAAGGCCGTGAGCAGCAGCATGAAGACGAAGAGGTTGTCGACCGAGAGGGACTTCTCGACGACGTACCCGGTGAGGAACTCGACCCCGGTCGTGGACCCGTAGCGGGACCACAGGTAGCCGCCGAAGGCCAGCGGCAGGGCGATGTAGAAGGCGCTCCACGCCAGGGCCTCACGCATCGAGACCTCGTGCGGGCGGCGGGTCATGATGAAGTCCATGACCAGCAGGCCGAGGACGGCCAGGATCGTGATGCCCCACATGGCCGGGGAGGCGATCGAGGTGAGAGCGGGTTCGGCCTCGACGGCAGCGAGGACGGACGTGGGCAGGGGCAGCACGGAGTCTCCAGGTGGTCAGGGCTCCGAGGTCTCCTTCGCCCTCGTCATCAAGGACCACCGCCCGAGGTCGCTGGCGCGCCGTATTGACCGGGTCGATGCTTGGGAAGTACTCCCCTCGCGGATCGGAAGCATACGGCAGGGTTCGGCGGGTCCGTCCACGGTGAGATGTGAAGGTTTGACGCACCTCCCCGCCGTCTCGTCTACTCATGCCATGGACGACCCTGGCAGTACCGACGGCCCCCGCCCCGCGCGCCCCCGCGCGACGCCCTCGGCGGTGCGGCCCTGATGGACCAGGACACCTGGCTCAACGTCGGCCTCGTGCTGGCCTTCATCCTGATCGGCGGCGTCTTCGCCGGAACCGAGATCGCCCTGGTCTCCCTCCGCGAGAGCCAGGTCAACCGGCTCGCGACCGAGTCGGCACGCGGCGCGCGGGTGGCCTCGGTGGCCCGGGACCCGAACCGGTTCCTCGCCGCGGTGCAGATCGGCGTCACGGTCGCGGGCTTCTTCTCGGCCGCCTACGGGGCCTCGAACCTCGCCCCGGACTTCGTGCCCGTGCTCGAAGGGCTGGGCCTGCCCGAGGGCCTCGCCGAGACGCTGTCCCTGGTAGGGCTGACCCTGGTGATCGCCTACCTGTCCCTGGTCCTGGGCGAGCTCGTGCCCAAGCGCTTCGCCCTCCAGCGCTCCCAGACCATCGCCCTCGCCGTCGGCCCGCCGCTGGACCGCTTCGCCACGCTGATGCGTCCTGTCGTCTGGCTGCTGTCGGTCTCGACCAACGCCGTGGTGCGCCTGCTCGGCGGTGACCCGCACGCCCGCTCGGAGGAGATGTCCGAGGAGGAGCTGCGGGACATGGTCGTCGGCCACGAGGGCCTGGCCGAGGACGAGCGCCGCATCCTCAACGACGTGTTCGACGCGGCGGACCGCTCGCTCAGCGAGGTCATGCGTCCGCGCGGCGAGGTCGCTTTCCTGCCGGCCGGGCTGCACGTCGCCGAGGCGACCGTCGCGGTGCAGGAGCGTCCGTACTCCCGTTACCCGGTCACGGGCGAGGACTTCGACGACGTGCGGGGCTTCCTCCACGTCCGTGACCTGCTGGGGGCCGACCCGCAGGCCACCGTCGGGGACCTGACGCGGGACCTGCTTCACCTGCCCTCGACCAACCGGCTGCTGCCCTCGCTGTCGCAGATGCGTGCCCAGGGCGTGCACATCGCCGTCGTGGTGGACGAGTACGGCGGCACCGACGGCATCGTGACCCTCGAGGACCTGGTCGAGGAGCTCGTCGGGGACATCCGTGACGAGTACGACGTGCGCGAGCCCGTGCGCGCCCCGATGCCCGACGGCTCGATCAGCATCGACGCCGGCATCACCATCGAGGAGTTCGCCGAGGAGACCGGCGTCGAGCTCGAGGACGGGCCCTACGAGACGGCCGCGGGATTCGTCGTCGACCGCCTGGACCGGCTCGCCGAGGTGGGGGACGTCGTCGTGGTCGGTGACCACGCCCTGCACGTGAGCGAGGTCGACGGGCGTCGCATCCAGCGGCTCGAGGTCCGTCCCCGGGCCGACGACCCCCAGGCCGGCGATCCCCAGGCCTGACCTCGTGTCAGAAGCTCGGATACCTCCGGCACCCCGCGCTTCTGACACGAGGTCGCAGGACTAGCGCGGGTCGCGGTAGCGCCACATCGTCAGGGAGCCGAAGACGGCGACCAGCGCGGCCGAGGAGACGAGCGTCAGGACGATGCCGTTGCCGGGGTCCGTCCCGCCCATCAGGGCCCTGACCCCGGTGACCAGGTGCGAGACGGGGTTCACCTCGACGAAGGCCTGGAGCCAGCCCGGCATGGTCGACGGGTCCACGAAGATGTTGCTGCCGAAGGTCAGCGGCGTGATGACCAGCATGCTCACGCCCATGATCGCGTTCGAGGTCCGCAGCACCAGGCTGAGGAAGGTCCACACCCAGCCGAGGCTGAACGCGAACACCAGCAGGAGCAGCACTCCCAGCGCGACCCCGACGGGCCCGCCCTGGGGTCGCCAGCCCAGGATCAGACCGAGGGTGATCGTGACCAGCGCCGAGATGGTGAACCGCGCGGCGTCGCCCAGGAGCATCCCGACCAGGGCCGAGGGGCGCCAGATCGGCAGCGACCGGAACCGGTCGAAGACCCCCTTCTCGATGTCGGTCCGCAGCGTGGTCCCGGTGTACATCGTGATCATGATGACCCCCTGCACGAGGATCCCGGGCAGCAGGAACTGCACGTACTCGACGGTGCTGCCGGCGAGCGCCCCGCCGAAGAGGAACGTGAACAGCAGGGTGAACATGATCGGGAAGACCGTGACGTCGACCAGCTGCTCGGGCACGTGCTTGATCTTCAGCAGGGCCCGCCAGCCGAAGGTGAAGGAGGTCGAGATCGGGCCCGGAGGCTCGGGGCGCTCGGTGCTGGCCAGGGCCGAGAGGATCTTGGAGGTCTCGTGCTTCTGGGCGGTGGGGGCGGCGACGCTCATGCTGCGTCCTCCTCGGTCGCGGACTGCTCGGGTTCGGCCGGGTGCCCCGTGAGGGCGAGGAACACCTCGTCGAGGGTGGGCTGGCCCAGGGCGAACTGGGCCAGCGTGATGCCCGCGGCGTCGAGGGATCCCAAGGCGCGGGTCACCACCGTCGAGCTGTCGACGCTCGCGTCCAGGGCCGCCGGGTCCACGCCCTCGCGGACCTCGACGCCGAGCTCACGAACCAGGATCTGCTGGGCCGCGGGCCGGTCGGCCGGGTCCATGACCCGCACGTGCAGGGAGCCCGAGCCCACCGAGGCCTTGAGCTCGCTCGAGGTGCCCTCGGCGATGACCTTGCCGCTGTCGATCACGCTGATCCGGTCGGCGAGCTGATCAGCCTCGTCGAGGTACTGGGTGGTGAGCAGCACCGTGGTGCCGCTGCCGACCATGGCCCGGATGATGTCCCACACCTCGTTGCGGCTGCGCGGGTCCAGGCCCGTGGTCGGCTCGTCGAGGAAGAGCAGCTCGGGGGTCACGACGATGCTCGCGGCGATGTCGATGCGCCGCCGCATGCCGCCCGAGTACTTCTTGACCTGGCGGTCCCCGGCCTCGGCCAGGCCGAAGGCCTCGAGCAGCTCGTCCGCGCGCCGGGTGGCTCCCGGGCCGGTGTAGCCGAAGAGCCGTCCGATAAGGCGCAGGTTCTCCCGCCCGGTGAGGTCCTCGTCGACCGAGGCGAACTGCCCGGTGAGGCTGACCCGACGTCGTACCTCGTCGGCCTCGCGGACCACGTCGCGGCCGAGCACGCGGGCCGTGCCGCCGTCGGGGGTGGAGAGGGTCGCGAGCATGCGGATGGTGGTCGTCTTGCCCGCGCCGTTGGGGCCGAGGAACCCGTGCACCCCACCGCGCGGGATCGCGAGGTCGACGCCGTCCACGGCGCGGGTGCTGCCGAAGACCTTCACGAGTCCGTGGGTCTCGATGGCGAGGTCGGTCATGGTGCGCTCCTGTCTCCATCTCGTGCCGACCCTGCGGTGGGGGCCTCGGTCGATGGTCGTCCTGGAGGCAGACCGCCGTCGAGAGGAAAACTCATCGGAGCGCTAGCCGGCGCACTGCGGGGCCGATAGGGGTCAGATGGTGACCTCGATCGACCCCGATACCTGGGGGTGAGCAGGGTGACGCCGCCCCCGGCGCGCCCCGTCCGAGCCGCCCCACCCCAGACCACTGCGGCCCCGCCGATCGTTGGGGTCGATCAGGGTCGAATGGTGACCCCGATCGACCCCGATGAGCGCCCGCTCGCACCCGCCCCCTGGGGTCGAGGCCGATGGGGTCGATCGGGGTCAGATGGTGACCTCGATCGACCCCGACACTCGGGATCGGCGTAGGCGGTGCCGGGGTCTGGCGGACGGCGACGGGCGCGGGGCAGGCGGGGCGCGGCGCGACG
>NZ_JALPKN010000540.1 GCF_023630195.1 Actinotalea sp. C106
CCTGGGACGGCCGCGAGGGCCCCGCGCACCGCGTCGGCGACCGCGGCGACCGAGCCCTCGGGGGCGGTGATCACGAGCCGGGAGAAGGGGTAGGCCTCGACGAGGCCTACCGCCGCCCGGGCGACCAGCGGTACGCCGTCGACCTCGACCAGAGCCTTCGGCAAGGGGCTGCCGAGGCGCAGGCCGCTGCCGGCGGCCGTCAGGACGGCGACCACGGGCGCCACGACCTGCTGCTCCCGGGGTCGGTCCATCAGAGGGGCTCCTGCGGCTGCGGCGAGGCAGCCGTCGAGATCAGGAGGCCAGGACCTCGTCGAGGATGGCCTCGGCCTTCTCCTCCTCGGTGTGCTCGGCCAGGGCGAGCTCCGAGACGAGGATCTGACGGGCCTTGGCCAGCATGCGCTTCTCGCCGGCCGAGAGGCCGCGGTCCGCGTCACGACGCGAGAGGTCGCGGACGACCTCGGCGACCTTGATGACGTCGCCCGAGGCCAGCTTCTCGAGGTTGGCCTTGTAGCGGCGCGACCAGTTGGTCGGCTCCTCGGTGTACGGGGCACGCAGGACGTCGAAGACCTTCTCGAGCCCCTCCTGCCCGACGACGTCGCGGACACCCACGAGGTCGACGTTCTCCGCGGGCACCTCGATGGTCAGGTCTCCCTGCGCCACCTTGAGCTTGAGGTACATCTTGTCCTCGCCACGGATGGTCCTGGTCTTGATCTCTTCGATCAGCGCTGCCCCGTGGTGCGGGTAGACAACGGTCTCGCCTACGGTGAAGGTCATGTGGAGGCGTCCCCTTTCGCGGATGCCCATGTTAACACGCCTTGACCGTGCACCGACCTGCCCGGACCCCTGTTTGTGCAGGTCAGCGCCCGGTCACGGACCAGGGGCACGCGCGCGCGAGGACGCACTAGGCTGGGGCACCGTCCCAGCGCCCTTCCCAGACGCGTCCCAGGAGCTCTCCGTGGCCAGCCCGCAGCACCGCCGTCCCGCCCTCGCCCGCCGCCGTCCCGGGCTGCGTCGCGCCGCCTCGGTCGGCCTCG
>NZ_JALPKN010000541.1 GCF_023630195.1 Actinotalea sp. C106
GGCGGGGTCGGGGTCGTGGTGGCGTCTGCGAGGGCGGTCGGTGCGGGGACCCTCGGGGCTGGCTCGGTCGTCGGGGTCGGGCCGGGCCGCCGGGTCGGGTCCACGGACAGGTCCGGGACCTGACGGGCGCCTGGCGTGTCGGTCGACAGCCCGAGCACCAGCGGGACCGCCGCGAGGGCGAGCACCGTGGTGCCCACGACGACCGGCAGGAACCCCACCTGCTGCGCGATGAGCACCCCCAGCGGCAGCATCGCCACGTTGGGCAACCCCGCCGCGAGACCGAAGTACCCGGTCCCTCGGCTCAGGTGGGTGTCGGCGACCAGCTCGCTCACCAGGGCCGCCCCGGCCACGACAACGAGGGCGAAGCCCGCACCCCTCAGGGCTGAGACCGCGAGCACGGGCCCGATGGCGGACGAGAGCAGGTAGGCCGGCGTGGCGAGCCCCATGACGAGGGCGCCGACGGCGACCATGCGGCGCAGGCTGAGCACCCGGAGCAGGGGGCGCATCGCGAGCTGGGTCACCACCGTCGCACCCATCATCACGCCCGTGACGGTCCCGACCGCTCCTCCGCCCGCGCCGCCCTGCGCAGCCCACAGCGGGACGACCGAGAGCAGCGGCGCGTAGTTGCTCAGCGCACCGAACACGGCTGCCAGGAGCAGCAGGTAGTCGCGGGTGAAGACCGCGCGGGGGGCACTCATCGGACCGACCCTACGGTGCGGTCCCCGCACGGGCGGGACGGGTCACGCCGGAGTTCTCACAGCGGGTCGCAGCCCCCTGTGCGCTGGCCGTTCCACAGAGGAAACGGCGGCACGTCACGGTGGAAACACCCGCTCCCTAGCGTCATGGCACGGCCCGGCTCCGTCGGGCGCCGCCCACCCGCCGAGAGAGGCAGCGATGACGGCATCCATGACTGCGACCCCCGACCCCGCGAGCACGGACGGGGGCGCCCCGAGCGGCACCGCGGTGGCCACGCCCCCCGCGACGAGCACGACCCCCGGGGCCACGCGGCGCGGCCGGTGGATCGACCACTG
>NZ_JALPKN010000542.1 GCF_023630195.1 Actinotalea sp. C106
TCCGCGCCGCCGTCGCGGCCCCCGCGGCGGCCGAGGAGGAGGTCGAGACCGCGGCCGCCGAGGTCACCGCTCCCGAGGCCGACGTCGCTGCGGCGCAGTCGGTGGTCGCGGACGCCCAGGCAGACCTCGATGCCGCCGCCGCGGTCAACGCGGAGGCCATCGCAGCAGCGCAGGCCGACCTCGCTACGGCCACCACCGCCGTCGCCGAGGCGGAGGCCGCCATCGGCCCCGACGCCGCGGAGCTCCGCCGGCTGCAGGAGGAGGTCCTGCAGAACTGCGGGACGGTCGTCTACACCGGCACGACCGCGCCGACCGCGACGGCGGTCTCGGGAACCGTCTGGTACACCGGCTGACGCGGTGACCGGGGCGGGCCGGGGCGTGACGCCCTGGCCCGCCCCGTGTCGTGTCGTGTCGTATCGCGACCATCAACACCTGTCCTGCGCTGGAGCCCCCGTGAGACCGCACCGCACGACCAACGCCGCCGTCCTCGCCCTCGCGCTGACGCTCATCGCGGGGTGCGCCCAGCCGGAGCGCGAGCCGCCGCCGGCAGCCCCCGCGGAAGCGACCCACGAGGGTCCCTCCGAGGCCGAGCAGGCGCCTGCGGCCGAGACGAGCCGCGCCGTGACCGCCGTCGTCCCGGAGGTGACTGTGCACGACTCCCCCGAAGGGGCCGTCGCGCACACCTTCGACCAGATCACGCCGTCGGGCGCGCCGCTGACCTTCATGGTGCTCGCGGAGGAGGACGGCTGGTTCGAGGTGCAGCTCCCGGTGCGTCCCAACGGGAGCAGCGGCTGGGTCTCGCCGGAGGAGGTGACCGTTCACGAGGTCCCGTACCGCCTCGAGGTGTCGACGGCGGACAACAGGATGGCGCTCTACCGCAACGGCCTGCTCATGAGCACGTTCGCGGTCGCGACCGGCACGGGTGACACTCCGACTCCCGTGGGCACCTACTACCTGACCGAGCTCATCGCCCCGACCAACCCGGGCTACGGCCCGTTCGCGTACGGCGTCTCAGCCTTCTCC
>NZ_JALPKN010000543.1 GCF_023630195.1 Actinotalea sp. C106
CAGTCGGCTGTCGGGGCCCTCGAGGCCCTCGGCCTCGGGGACCGGACCGGCGTCCCCGTCGGTCGGCTGCGCCCGGCCCAGCGACGGCTCGTGGCGCTCGCGGGAGCCCTCTGGTCCTCGACCGCCCTCGTGCTGGTCGACGACGCCGACCAGGCGACCTCGGCGGGCTCGGCCGTCACCGCCGCGGTCACCGACCGCATCGACACCCTGACCCGCGCCGGCACCGCCGTCGTGCTCACCGCCCGACCGGGCAGCGCCTTCCAGGCCACGGCAGACGCCGTCGCCCTCCTCGACGAAAGGGATGACCCATGGACCTGACCGTGATCGAGGACGTGACCCTCGTGCCCGGCGGCGGACGGCCGGTGCTCGCCGGTGCCCGCGTGGTGCTCGACGCCGACGGCGTCGTGCAGGAGATCACCTCGACCGGCGTGCCCGGCCAGCGGTTCCTGGTGCCGGCGGCCGTGGACCTGCACCTGGACAACATGGCCCAGCGGCGTCGGCCGCGGGCCACGGTCGTCCTGGACCAGGCCGACGTGCTCGCGGTGCTCGACGCCGAGTGCGCGGCCGCCGGGATCGGGGTCGTCTGCCTCGCGGCGCGCTGCGAGGACGCCCCGGGCAAGGGCATCCACATCGCCGAGGCCGTCGAGCTGGCGCGGGTGCTCGAGCAGATGGCGCCGTCCTTCGCCTGCGACTGGCGCCTGCACGTGCGGGTCGAGATCACCGACGCCGGGGCGATCGACGCCCTGCGCGAGGTCCTCGCGGCCTCGAGCCGGGTGGCGATCATCTCGATGATGGAGCACTCCGCGGACCGCAGCCGGTTCGCGACCGCCGAGGAGAACCGCGCCTTCTACGCCGCGGACTGGGGAGTCTCCCCCGAGGAGGTCGACCGGCTCATGGCCGCCACGGCCGACGGGGCCGCGCACCGCGAGGAGCGACGCGCAGCGATCGCCGCCCTGGCCCACGAGGCCGGCGTGCTGCTGGCCAGCCACGACGACGCGACCCCGCAGGACGTCGAGGCC
>NZ_JALPKN010000544.1 GCF_023630195.1 Actinotalea sp. C106
CCGGCTCGTCCGCAGCCCTCGCGGCCCCGGTCGGGCCCTCGGCCGCCACCGGCCTCGACGGCGCTCCTCGGTGGGTGTCGGGAGCCCTCGCCGGGTTCCAGGGCGCGCTGCTCTCCCTCCTCGTCGTCGTGATGCCCGCCCTCGCGGCCTACGTGGTCACCTCGGCAGACCCCTCCAACGCCGAGATCGGCTGGCCCCGCTCGGTGGCCGTCGGGGCGGCGCTGTGGCTGCTCGGCCACGGCGGCCCGCTCACGGCCGACGGGGCGACGATCAGCCTCGTCCCGCTGGGCATCACGGCCCTGGCGCTCTTCACCGCCTACGCCTCGGCCCGTCGGTCGGCGCACCCCGCGATCTCCTCCTGGGTCGCGGCGACCGTCGCCCACGTGGTGGCCGTGCTCACGGTCGCCGCCCTGCTCGGTGCCGCAGGCCCCGTCGGCTCCGGGCCTGCGGCCGTCCTGCGGCTCGTGCTCGGCAGCACGGCGCTCGCCGCGGTGGGACTCGGTGCGGGGATGCTCCGGCGCGGACGGCTCCGGGAGCTCGCCCGCCCCGTCTGGACCCGCATCCCTGCGCTGGTGCGTGCTGGCGCCACGGGTGGTCTGCTCCTGTCGGCCCTGCTCGTGGGCCTCGCGGGCCTGGTCGCGAGCGGTTGGGTGATCTCGGGCCGTGCCGCGGCGGGGGACGTCATCGAGGGCCTCGGCGTGGACACCTTCGGTGGCCTGGTGCTGGCCGTCGGCCAGCTCGCCGTGGCCCCGAACCTCGTGCTGTGGGTCCTCGCCTGGCTGGTGGGTCCTGGCTTCTCGGTCGGAGCCGGGACCTCCTACGCGCCGAGCGAGGTCGTGAGCGGCCCCCTGCCCGCGCTGCCCATCCTGGGCGCCCTGCCGACCCCGGGGTCTGGCGGCGGGCTCGTGACCTGGGTGCCCGTGCTCGTGGTGCTGGCGGGTGCCGTCGCCGGCTGGTGGCTGCACCGCCGACTCGAGGCGGGCCGACGTCGGGACACCCCGCTCGCCCTGGTCGTGC
>NZ_JALPKN010000545.1 GCF_023630195.1 Actinotalea sp. C106
CTCGCCCCTGCCCCAGGCGCCCGCACCCGCACCCGCACCTGCACCCGCAGAGCGCGCTCGCTCGCGTGGCCGTGGGCTGATCCGCCGTGGCGGGGGGACCAAGGCGTCGCAGCCAGGCACCGCCGTCGCCCACCACACGGAGGATGGCTCGGGTCGCTCGGGCCATGGCCGCACGGCGGAGGCCCCGACGGTCACCGGCTTCCCGTTCCTCGACGCCGCCTTCGACAAGGCCGTCTCCATCCCCTCCGCGGTGATCCATGCGCACGTGGACCGCGTGCGGCGGCGCAACCCGCACGCCAACCCGGCGGAGGTGCTGCGACTCCTCGAGAAGCAGTACCTGCTCACGGTGACGACCTCGGGCGGGGCCGTCGGCGCAGCCGCCGCGACCCCCGCGGTGGGCACGAGCGTCGGCATCGCGCTCACCAGCAGCGAGATCGCGACCTTCTTCGCGGCCTCGGCCGCCTTCTCGCTCGCGGTGGCCGACGTGCACGGCGTCGCCGTCGAGGACACCGCACGACGGCGGGCCCTCCTCCTCGCCACGGTGCTCGGCGAGCAAGGCTCCAAGACCGTCGGTGTGGAGACCGGGCTCAACACCAAGGCCTGGGCGCGCACCCTCCTGGTCAACATGCCGACATCGACGATCAAGCGCGTCAACACCGCCCTGACGCGGCGGATCCTTCGTCAGCAGGCCAGCAAGCAGGGCGCTCTCGCCTTCGGCAGGCTCGCGCCCTTCGGCATCGGCGCGATCATCGGCGCGACCGGGGCCCGGGCACTGGGTCGGACCGTCGTGACAGGCGCCCACCGGGCCTTCGGCCCCCCGCCCGCATCCTTCGCGCGAACCATCGAGGTCAGCGCCCGGACGGCGCCCGACGCCATGACCGGCAGCCCCGAGGGAGACCTGCGGCAGATAGCGGTCGACGCGGCGCGCGCGCCGGGCGGCCAGCAGGTGGGCTCGGGGCCAGGGCGCGACGGCGGACCTCAGCACGCCGGACGCCC
>NZ_JALPKN010000546.1 GCF_023630195.1 Actinotalea sp. C106
GAGAACGAGGCCGACGTCGTCGACGAGCGCAGCCTCGTCGACGCCCTCGACGACCTGCCCCGGCCGGGATGGTGCAGCCGGCGCGACCGCTCCCTCTCCGAGGTGGGCCGCGGCCGCCTGGCCGACCTTGCCGCGGTGCTGCGCACCTTGCGCAGCCAGACCTTCCTGCCCGTCGTGGACCTCGTGGGAGAGGCCGAGCGCCTGCTGGGCCTCGACATCGAGGTGGCCTCCCGCCCGGGGGTCAGCCCCGCGGGCGCCCGGGCCAACCTCGACGCCTTCCGCTCGGTCGCGGCCTCCTTCAGCGACACGAGCGAGACCGGCACGCTGGGCGCCTTCCTGGCCTGGCTCGAGGCCGCC
The DNA here is from genome assembly GCF_023630195.1 of Actinotalea sp. C106. Lineage (GTDB taxonomy): Bacteria > Actinomycetota > Actinomycetes > Actinomycetales > Cellulomonadaceae > Actinotalea. Next base: position 358 of record NZ_JALPKN010000546.1, read on the forward strand.
CAGCGCGAGGAGCGCGGCCTCGAGGCCCCCGTCGCCGAGATGGACCCGCACGCGGTGCAGCTCCTCACCGTGCACGCCGCGAAAGGGCTCGAGTGGGACGTGGTCGCGGTGCCCGGCCTCGTCGAGCGCTCGTTCCCGAGCCAGCCCCGCACCTCCGGCTGGATCAAGGACCACGGCTCCCTGCCCACCGCCCTCCGGGGGGACCGCGACAGTCTGCCTGACGTGGACCTGGCGCCAGGGCTCGAGGTCGCCGACCTCGCCGGGCGTCTCGAGGAGTACCGCCTGGCCCACGGCGAGCACCAGCTCGCCGAGGAGCGCCGTCTCGCCTACGTCGCCCTGACCAGGGCTCGGAGCCTGCTCCAGCTCAGCGGGTCGTGGTGGCGCGAGGGCAGCCGGCCCACCGGGCCCTCGAGCTTCCTCCACGAGCTCACCGAGGACCTCGTCCCCCTCCTCGAGCTCGCCCCCGACCCTGCAGCACCGGGGCCCGACGGCCAGGTCCGCACCCCGGTCAAGCCCGAGCCCGAGCCGGGGGAGCGCCCGCACTGGCCCCTCGAGCAGCCCTTCGGGGCGGCCCGGCAGGCTCGGCTCGCCCAGGCGGCGCCCGCCGTCGAGGCAGCCGTCGCGACGCTGGCCGCCCC
>NZ_JALPKN010000547.1 GCF_023630195.1 Actinotalea sp. C106
CCAGCTGGTCGCCGATCTGGCGCTGCACGAGCCGGCGCAGCGGCCGGGCGCCGTAGGCCGGGTCGAAGCCCTCGAGGGCCAACCACTCCCGTGCCGCCGCGGTGACCTCGAGGCGCAGCCGGCGGTCGGCCAGGCGGTCCGCGAGCCGGGTGATCTGCAGGTCCACGATCTGGCCGAGCTCGGCCAGGGTCAGGGCGTCGAAGATCACGACGTCGTCGAGCCTGTTGATGAACTCGGGCTTGAAGGCCCCGCGCACCGCGGTCATCACGGCCTCGCGCTTGGCCTCGACCGCGAGAGTCGGGTCCACGAGGAACTGCGAGCCGAGGTTGGAGGTGAGCACCAGGATCGCGTTGCGGAAGTCCACGGTGCGGCCCTGGCCGTCGGTCAGGCGACCGTCGTCGAGCACCTGCAGCAGCACGTCGAAGACCTCGGGGTGGGCCTTCTCGACCTCGTCGAGGAGCACCACCGAGTAGGGCCGACGGCGCACGGCCTCGGTCAGCTGGCCGCCCTCCTCGTACCCGACGTACCCGGGCGGGGCGCCGACCAGGCGGGCCACCGAGTGCTTCTCGCCGTACTCGGACATGTCGATGCGGACCATGGCCCGCTCGTCGTCGAAGAGGAAGTCCGCGAGGGACTTGGCGAGCTCGGTCTTGCCCACGCCGGTGGGCCCGAGGAAGAGGAAGGACCCGGTCGGCCGGTCGGGGTCGGCGATCCCGGCCCGCGAGCGCCGGACCGCGTCGCTCACCGCGGCCACGGCCTGCTGCTGACCGATGAGCCGCGAGCCCAGGACCTCCTCCATGCGCAGCAGCTTGGCCGTCTCGCCCTCGAGCAGGCGCCCGGTGGGGATGCCGGTCCACGCCGAGACCACCTCGGCGATCTCGTCGGGGCCGACCTTCTCGGCGATCATGGGGGCCTCGGGCTGCGCGGCCCGCGGGGCGCCGCCCTCGATCTGCAGGGTGTCGCCCGCGCCGTCCTCGCCCGCGCCGGGCTGGCC
>NZ_JALPKN010000548.1 GCF_023630195.1 Actinotalea sp. C106
GACGTCGCCCGGCTGCGGCCGCTCGAGCCCGCGGCCCTCGCGCCGATCACCGAGGGCGTGGCCCGCACGGTCGCCGAGCTCGGCCAGACCCCGCTGATCGGCTTCGCGGGCGCGCCGTTCACCCTGGCCAGCTACCTGGTCGAGGGCGGTCCGTCGAAGGACCAGCTGCGGGCCCGGACCCTCATGCACGCCGAGCCCGAGACCTGGCAGGCCCTCATGGACTGGGCGGCCGACGTGACCGGGGCGTTCCTGCGGGCCCAGGTCCTCGCCGGCACCAGCGCCGCGCAGCTCTTCGACTCCTGGGCGGGCTCGCTCTCCCTGGCCGACTACGAGGCCTACGTGGCGCCCGCCTCGCGTCGGGCGCTGACCCACGTGGCCGACCTCGACGTCCCTGTCGTGCACTTCGGCACCGGCACGGGCGAGCTGCTCGCAGCCATGCGGGACGTGGGGGCCGACGTCGTCGGGGTGGACCACCGCATCGGGCTGGCCGAGGCCAACCGGCGCCTGGGCGGCACCACCGTGGTGCAGGGGAACATCGACCCCGCGCTGCTCGGAGCGCCCTGGCCGGTGCTCGAGGACCACGTCCGCGAGGTCATCGCGCAGGGCGGCGAAGCTCCAGGTCACGTGCTCAACCTGGGTCACGGGGTGCCCCCGACCACCGACCCCGAGGTGCTCACGCGCATCGTCCGCCTGGCCCACGGGGAGCTGTGATGCCCGCTCCCGTGGTCGTCGTCGGCGGCGGGGTCGCGGGCCTGGTCACGGCCCGGGACCTCGCGATCGCGGGGCGCGAGGTGGTGCTCCTCGAGGCGCGGGACCGCCCCGGTGGCTGCATCGGTGTGCACGAGGTCGACGGGCTGCGGCTCGACGCGGGGGCGGAGTCCTACGCGACCCGCTCCCCCGCCGTCCCGCGGCTGATCGAGGAGCTGGGCCTGGCCGAGGACGTCGTGCTGCCGGCTGGGGGGGCGGCGTGGGTAAGTCGGATCGTA
>NZ_JALPKN010000549.1 GCF_023630195.1 Actinotalea sp. C106
CTAGGGCGTGTCTCCCTTACCTGGGGTGAGGCTCGCGGGAGGCTAGGTGGGTGACGTCGGCTTCGCGGTTCCAGGTGTTCTCTGATGAGCAGTGGGCTCGGATCGAGCCGTTGCTGCCCTCCAACGAGGGCCGGCAGGGGCATCCGTTCGGGGACAACCGGCGGGTGGTCGAGGCGATCGCCTACCGGTATCGCACCGGGATCCCGTGGCGGGACCTGCCGCGTGAGCAGTTCGGGCCGTGGCAGACCGCGTGGAAGCGGCACCGCCGCTATGCCGCGGACGGGACCTGGGACCGGGTGCTGGCCAAGTTGCTGGCCCAGGCCGACGGGGCCGGGCAGGTGGACTGGAAGGTGTCGGTGGACGCCACGATCACCCGCGCTCACCAGCACGCCACGAACACCACCCGCCCCGAGCAGGACACAGGGGGCAGTGTCGAATCACAGGAATCTGCCGATCGAGGAGTGTGAACCTGCAGGTCATGGCATCGGACGCTCCCGCGGCGGGCTGACCACCAAGATCCACGCCGCGGTCGACGGACGGGGTCGTCCGCTGGCCGCGGTGATCACCGGCGGACACCGCAACGACGGTGCCCTGATGGGGTCGGTGCTGGGCGACATCCGCGTCACGCGCACCGGGCAGGGCCGTCCACGCACCCGACCAGAGGCGGTGATCGCCGACAAGGCGTACTCCGCCGGGACCTACCGGCGCGCCCTGCGCGCACGAGGGATCCGCGCGGTGATCCCGCAGAAGTCCGACGAGATCGCCGCCCGCCAACGGCGCGGACACCGCGGCGGGCGACCGCCCCAGCTCGACACCGGCGCATACCGCGGCCGCAACGTCGTCGAACGCCACTTCGCCCTGATCAAACAGTGGCGCGGCCTGGCCACCCGCTACGACAAGCTCGCCATCACCTACCGCGCCGCCGTCGTCCTGGCCGCGTGCCTCACCTGGTCACGGATATAGGAGACACGCCCTAG
>NZ_JALPKN010000054.1 GCF_023630195.1 Actinotalea sp. C106
GCTTGCGGCCGACTGGGAGCCAGGGCCCGGCACGCGCGGGGACGCGCACGGCGACGGACGCGGCGGGCCGACGGCGGTGGTCGGGCCGGGCCCTGACGGCACCCTGCACCGCCTGCAGGCCCTGGTCGTGGCGCCGAGCGCCGCGCCCTCCGACGTGCTGACGCGGGCGATGGCCCGCCCCGCCGGGCTCCAGCACGCCTCGGTGGTCTGCACCGACTCACGAGGCAGGGTGCTGGGCACCATGAGCATCGCGAGCCTGGTCGACGACCTCGTCGGGAGCCGCCGCGGTGGCCTCGAGGTGGCGCGATGACGGCTCTGCGGAGCCCCGGCCACCCCTCGCGGCCCCCCCCGCGCCACGATCTCGGACCCCGCACCCCGCGGGTCCGTCCACCCCCTGGAGGAACCATGAAGACCTTCCGCTGCGGCGACGTCGTGCCCGGCTGCACCGCCGCCTTCCACGGCTCCGACGACGAGATCCTCGGCGCCGTCGGCCGGCACGCGACCGCGGACCACGGCATCACCACGATCACCCCCGAGCTCGTCTCGGCCGTGCGTGAGCACATGGTGCCCGCCGCCTGAGAGCCCCGACCTGGGCCTTCCGGTCCTCCCGTCGTAGGATTAGCACTCCGGGTCGGTGAGTGCCATGCCCTGGGCGTGCCCAGAGCTCGCGCACGAGCGCCGCCCGACCCGCCGGTCACCTGACCCAGGGGGCGGGCAGGGCCACCACGACGGCAGGACGGGAGGTGCCATGAGCGACGACCGCAGGCTCGACGTGCTGCGCGCCATCGTCGAGGACTACGTGCAGACCCAGGAGCCGGTCGGCTCACGGGTCCTCGTCGAACGGCACGCCCTGGGCGTCTCTCCCGCCACGATCCGCAACGACATGGCGGCCCTCGAGGAGGCCGGGTTCATCGCTCAGCCGCACACCTCGGCGGGACGGGTGCCCACCGACAAGGGCTACCGGATGTTCGTGGACCGGCTGTCCACGATCAAGCCCTTGTCCTCGCCCGAGCGCCGTGCGATCCAGCAGTTCCTCGCGGACGCGGTCGACCTGGACGACGTGGTCGACCGCTCGGTGCGTCTGCTCTCGCAGCTCACCCAGCAGGTCGCCGTCGTGCAGTACCCCTCGTTGCGGCGCTCGGCGCTGCGGCACCTGGAGCTCGTCCCGGTCGGTGACACCCGGCTGCTCGTCGTCATCATCACCGACACCGGTCGGGTCGAGCAGCGGACCCTCGAGCTCGACGCACCGGTCGCCGAGCACGTGGTGCCCGAGCTGCGCGCCAGGCTCAACGCGGCGGTGGCCGGACGCCGCCTCGTCGACCTCCCCGAGCCCCTCGAGCAGATGGCCCTCGCCTTCGCGGCCGAGGACCGACCCCTGGTCCACCGCGTGGTCAGGGTCGTGGAGGACACCCTCGCCGAGGCGACCGAGGAGCGCGTCGTCATGGCAGGGGCCTCGCACCTGGCCCGCAGCGGGACCGACTTCAGCCTCACCATCCGGCCCGTGCTGGAGGCGCTCGAGGAGCAGGTGGTCCTCCTGCGTCTGCTGACCGAGATGGCCGAGGACACGGCCGGGGTCACGGTGCGCATCGGTCACGAGAACCAGCACGCCGGGCTGGCCGAGACCTCCTTCGTGGCGACGGGCTACGGGGGAGACGGCGAGGCCCTGGCCCGCATCGGCTCCCTCGGCCCCACACGCATGGACTACGCGGGGACCATCGCCTCGGTCCGCGCGGTGGCCCGGTACCTGTCCAGGATCCTCGCGGGCTGACCCGCACACCCGCAGCCCGAACCCCAGCAGAGAGCGACACGTGAGCAGCAACTACTACGAGGTCCTCGGCGTGAGCCCCGACGCGACCCCCGAGCAGATCAAGAAGGCCTACCGGCGGCTCGCCCGCGAGCTCCACCCCGACGTCGCCACCGGCGAGGGGGCCGAGGACCGCTTCAAGGACGTGTCCCGGGCCTACGAGGTGCTGTCGAACCCCGAGAAGCGTCAGATGTACGACCGTGGGGTCGACCCCTCGGCCCCGGGGGGCGGTGGGGACCCGGGCTTCGGCGCCGGGTTCGGCTTCCAGGACATCTTCGAGACGTTCTTCGGCGGGGGCCAGGGCGGCGGCGGGCAGCGCGGGCCCGTGCCGCGCGCCCGCCGCGGTCAGGACGCCCTCGTCCGTCTCGAGATCGAGCTGCGCGAGGCCGCCTTCGGTGCGCACCGCGAGGTCCCGGTGGACACGGCCGTGCTCTGCTCGACCTGCCAGGGCAGCTGCTGCCGGCCGGGCACCTCCCCGCGCACCTGCGACGTGTGCGGTGGCCGGGGCGTGGTGCAGCGCGTGGCGCGCTCCTTCCTCGGCCAGGTGATGACCTCGAGCCCGTGCGCCGCGTGCCACGGCTTCGGCACGGTCATCCCCGAGCCCTGCACCGAGTGCTCGGGGGAGGGCAGGGTGCGCAGCCGTCGCACCCTGAGCGTGGACGTCCCGGCAGGGGTCGACACGGGCACCCGGATCAAGCTCACCGGGCAGGGCGAGGTCGGCCCCGCGGGTGGACCGGCCGGCGACGTCTACCTGGAGATCCGCGAGAAGCGGCACGAGACCTTCGTCCGCCGCGGCGACGACCTGCACTGCACCCTCGAGATCCCGATGACGGCCGCGGCCCTCGGCACGATCGTCCAGCTCGAGACCCTCGACGGCTCGCGGGACATCGACGTGCGTCCGGGGACCCAGCCCGACCAGGTCATCGTCGAGCGCGGGCTCGGCGTCGGTCACCTCCACGTCGGCGGCCGCGGTGATCTGCACGTGCACGTCGACGTCCAGGTGCCGACCGGGCTGGACGTCGAGCAGGAGCGCCTGCTGCGCGAGCTCGCCGCGCTGCGTGACGAGGAGCGGCCCGCCTCGCGGCTCTCGCCGGCCCACCCGGGGGTGTTCTCCAAGCTGCGCGACCGGTTCGCGGGCCGGTGAGCGCACCGGTCTTCCTCGACGAGCCGGGGAACCTGGACGAGTACGTCGCGGGATCGACCTACCTGCTGTGCGGGACCGAGGGGCGTCACGCGGGGGTCGTGCAGCGCCGCGGGCCCGGTGAGCGGATCGACGTGGTCGACGGCGCCGGGGTCCGGTTGCGCTGCCAGATCCTCGCCGTGGCCGCGGGAGGGCTCGAGCTCGACGTCGTCGAACGGGTCGACGAGCCGGCCCCTGAGGTGCGCCTCGTCCTGGTTCAGGCCCTCGCGAAGGGGCAGCGGGACGAGATGGCCGTCGAGTCGGCGACCGAGATCGGTGTCGACGTCGTGGTGCCGTGGCAGGCCGACCGCTCGATCGTCGTCTGGCGGGGGGACCGCGTGGCGAAGAACCGCGCGCGCTGGGCCGCGTGCCTGCGGGCCGCGGCCAAGCAGTCCCGTCGGGCGCGGGTCCCCGACCTCGTCCCCGCGCAGGACGGTCCCGGTCTCGTCCGGCTCGTGAGGGAGGTCCTCACCGAGGGGGGCGCGGCCCTCGTCCTGGACCAGGCGGGCTCGGTGCCCGTGGCAGACGTCGGACTGCCCTCGGCCGGGGGAGCGCGGGTGCTCGTCGTCGTCGGTCCCGAGGGCGGGGTCAGCGAACGCGAGGTCGCGTCCCTGACCGAGGCCGGCGCCCAGGTCGTCCGTCTGGGCCCGCACGTGCTGCGCAGCTCGACGGCGGGTCCGGTGGCGGTCGCGGTGCTCGCCCAGCGACTGGGCCGGTGGACCTGAGCGCGGTCACTCCACCGTGAAGGTGACCTCGACCAGGTCGATGTACGGCCCGGTGTCGCCCTCGCCGTCGGAGACGTTCGGCTCCCACACCTGCACGGTGTAGGTGCCCGGGTCGAGGGTCAGGTCGATCTCCCAGGGGCCGATCTCGCCGTTGGCCCCGGCCATGGTGTAGCCGATCTCGCCGACGACCTCCTCGGTACCGGCGCGGAGCACGTGGTAGTTGAGGTTCGCCTCGAAGGCGGTCCCCTCACCGCGCACGGTCACGTCTGGACCGGGCAGGACGGCGCCGGGGGACGGCTCGAGGATCGAGTTGTCGCCGTTGGTGAGGGTGCTCGTCCCGTCCTCGGCGCTCTGGTCCGGCGCGGACCCGGTCGGTTCGGGCGTCGGCTCGGCGGTCGACGTCGGCTCCTCGGTCGCAGGCGGGGAGGGGGGCGCAGAGGGGTCGACCTCCTCCGCCCCCGTCTGGCAGGCGGTCAGCAGCAGCACCACGGTTCCACCGGTCACCAGGGCACGCAGCGCGCGGGGCTGGGCAGGAGCCACGTCGGCCTCCGTTCTCCCGGCCGCGGCCGGAGGTCGTAGGTCGCCATCGTCGCAGGCCGGCGTCGGGCCGGGGCACTACCCTGTCGGCATGTCGTCGAACGAGAGCGCACCGCTCACCGCGCCGGACTGCCTCTTCTGCCGGATCGTGGCGGGGGCGGTACCGGCGACGGTGGTCGCTGAGAACCCGGCAGCGGTCGCCTTCCGGGACATCGACCCGCAGGCTCCCCTGCACGTGCTGGTGGTACCACGAGACCACCACGCCGACGTCGCCCAGCTCGCCGCGGCCGACCCGGCGCTGCTGGCCGAGGTGGTCTCCTTGGCCGAGCTGGTCGCCTCGGACGAGTCCGGGGGGCAGTTCAGGCTCGTGTTCAACACCGGCCCGAGTGCCGGCCAGTCGGTCTTCCACGTCCATGCGCACGTGCTCGGCGGCGTCGAGCTCGGACGGATCAACGCGTGAGCGAGGGATCAGCAGCGCGACGCCCGGCCGCCCGCACCCGCGTCGAGCACCTCATCGTGGTGCCCTCCCACCTGCCTGCCGTCGCCCTCCTCGGCCCGGGGGACGAGGTGCTGCGCGCCGTCGAGCGGGGCTTCCCGTCCGTGCGGGTGCACGCCCGCGGGGACGAGATCACCCTCGACGGCCCTCCTGCCGAGGTCGCCCTCGTGGCCCGGCTGCTCGACGAGCTCCTCGAGGTCGCCACGAGCGGTGCCCAGCTCACGGCCGACGTCGTGGAGCGTTCGGTCGCGATGCTCACCGCGGCGACGGCGAGCAGCCCGGCCGAGGTCCTCACCCAGAACATCCTGTCGAGCCGTGGGCGGACGATCCGCCCCAAGACCGTCGGGCAGAAGGCGTACGTCGACGCGATCGACCGGCACACGGTGACCTTCGGCATCGGGCCGGCCGGCACGGGCAAGACGTACCTCGCGATGGCCAAGGCCGTGCAGGCGCTCCAGGCCAAGCAGGTGAACCGGATCGTGCTCACCCGGCCGGCGGTCGAGGCCGGTGAACGGCTCGGCTTCCTGCCGGGGAGCCTGAGCGACAAGATCGACCCGTACCTGAGGCCCCTGTACGACGCCCTGCACGACATGGTCGACCCGGACTCGATCCCTCGTCTCATGGAGGCCGGGACGGTCGAGGTGGCCCCCCTGGCGTACATGCGTGGCCGTACCCTCAACGACGCCTTCATCATCCTCGACGAGGCGCAGAACACCTCGACCGAGCAGATGAAGATGTTCCTCACCCGCCTCGGCTTCGGCTCGACCATGGTGGTCACCGGAGACGTCACGCAGGTCGACCTCCCGGGCGGGACGACCTCGGGTCTGCGGGTCGTCGAGGACATCCTCGGCACGGTCGAGGACGTCGAGTTCTGCCGCCTCACCTCGGCCGACGTCGTCCGCCACCGCCTGGTCGGCGACATCATCGACGCCTACGCGACCTGGGACGAGCAGCGCGCGTCAGGACCAGGGAGAGCGCGATGAGCATCGAGGTCAACAACGAGTCAGGCTTCGCGGTCGACGAGGCCGAGTTCGCGGCGCTGGGACGGCACGTCCTGGACGCGATGCACGTGCACCCGCAGACCGAGCTCTCGGTCCTGCTGGTCGGCACCGAGGTGATGACCGAGCTGCACGTGCAGTGGATGGACGAGCCCGGCCCCACCGACGTGCTCTCCTTCCCGATGGACGAGCTGCGCCCCGGCACCGACGGCGACCCGACCCCCGCCGGTCTGCTGGGCGACGTCGTGCTGTGCCCCGAGGTCGCGGCCGCCCAGGCCCGCGCCGCGGGGCACTCGACCGCCGAGGAGCTCCTCCTCCTGACCACCCACGGCATCCTGCACCTGCTCGGCTACGACCACGCCGAGCCCGAGGAGGAGAAGGAGATGTTCGCGCTGCAGCGCCAGCTCCTGCTCACCTTCCTCGCCGGGCGATGACCGCGGGCCGCCCCGCACCCGCCCCCACGCGCACACCCCCACCAGACCCCCGAGGAGCCCTCCGATGACGGGCACGCCCCCACCCTTCCGCTCCGGCTTCGTCTGCGTCGTGGGCCGCCCCAACGCCGGCAAGTCCACCCTGACGAACGCGATCGTCGGGCAGAAGGTCGCGATCACCTCGGGCCGGCCGCAGACGACACGGCACGTCGTGCGCGGCATCGTGCACCGCCCCGACGCGCAGGTGGTGCTCGTCGACACCCCCGGCCTGCACCGTCCGCGCACGTTGCTCGGCGAGCGGCTCAACGACCTGGTGCGTGACACCCTGAGCGAGGTCGACGCGGTCGTGTTCTGCCTGCCCTCCGACCAGCGCGTCGGGCCGGGGGACCGTTACATCGCCCAGCAGCTGACCTCCCTGGCCGAGAGCAGGGCGGCGACCCCGGTCGTGGCGGTCGCCACCAAGTCCGACCTGGTCCCCAAGGGTCGCCTGGCCGAGCACCTCATGGCGATCGCAGAGCTCGGCGAGTGGGCGGACATCGTGCCGGTCAGCGCGGTCGGCGGCTACCAGGTCGACACCCTGGTCGACGTCCTCGTGGGGCACCTCCCCCCGGGGCCGGCGCTGTACCCGGACGGCGAGCTGACCGACGAGCCCGAGGCTGTCATGGTGGCCGAGCTGGTCCGCGAGGCCGCCCTCGAGGGGGTGCGCGACGAGCTTCCCCACTCCTTGGCGGTGGTCGTCGACGAGATCACCCCGCGGGAGGGTCGGGACGGGTCCGACGGCTCGCCGCCCTTCCTGGACGTCCGCGTGCACCTCTTCGTGGAGCGGGACAGCCAGAAGGCGATCATCATCGGCAAGGCCGGCTCGCGGCTGCGCGAGGTCGGCAGCCAGGCGCGGAAGGGGATCGAGGCCCTTCTCGGCGCCAAGGTCTACCTCGACCTGCACGTCAAGATCGCGAAGGACTGGCAGCGCGACCCCAAGCAGCTCCGAAAGCTGGGGTTCTGAGGCACGGCTGGTCCGACGGGCGACGGACGTGCTCGGGTGACTGACTAGACTCCCGGGGTGCGCTACCGGATCGCTCTGTCCAGCGCGGTCGCCGTCGTGGTGCTCGGACTCCTCGGCGCGGTGTCGGGCCCTGGCTGGGACCCGGTGCCCATGACCGAGACGATCGACGTCGAGAGCCCTGACACCTCGATCGGCGGAGCCCAGGACGCACAGCCCGTCGGCACCTACGAGGTCGCGACCTCGATCGTCTCGGTCGAGCTCGCCGGGGTCGAGGTCGAGGCGAGGATCAGCGAGCCGCTCGGGGCGCCGGGCCTGCGGCCGGGGGTGGTGTTCGTGCACGGCGCCGGCACCGGGCGCTACGAGCAGGCCTTCCTCGCCCAGGCCGAGGCCCTGGCCTCCTCGGGTGTCGTCGCGATGGTGCCCAACAAGCGTCTGGACACGTACTCCACCCGCGACCGCGACTACACCGCGATGGCCAACGACTACCTGCGCAGCGTCACCATCCTGCGCGACCTGCCCGGGGTGGACCCGGCCCGGGTCGGCGTCTACGGCGAGAGCGAGGGCGGGTGGATCGTGCCCGTGATGGCCGCCGACAACCCCGCGGTGTCCTTCGTGGTGCTGGTCGCCGCCCCCGTGGTGCCCCCGCGGCAGCAGGCCGCCTTCGCGGTCGACTCCTACCTGCGTGAGACCGGCGTGCCCGTCGAGCTGCTGCGGTCCATCCCCCGCTTCGTCGGGATGGACTTCCCCGGGGGTGGGTTCGAGTACGGACGGTTCGACGTCACGCCCTTCCAGCAGCGGATGCGCCAACCTGTGCTGATGGTCTACGGCACGGGCGACGCGGCCATGCCGACCGTCCAGGGGGCGCTCGAGCTGGTCGAGGACCTCGAGGTCGCCGACAACGACGGCTGGACGGTGCGCTACTACGAGGGTGCCGACCACGGCATCCGGGTCGACGGCGACCTGCTCCCGGACTTCGCACGGGACCTCAGCGCCTGGGTCCAGGCCCTGCCCGCCTCGGCGGACGCCGCGCCCAAGGTCGCGGGGGCCGAGCCCTACCAGCGGTTCCTGGCCGAGCCGGTCGAGAGGCCCCGATGGTTCGCCGAGGGCGACCTCATCGTCGCCGTCCTCGTCACGGCGCTCCTCACCCTCCTGACCGGTCCGGTGGTGTGGCTGGTCCGGCGGCTGCGGGGCCGTCGTGGTCGGACCCTCGCCGACGGCGTGCTCGGCCCGCTGGTGGCCATGGGAGCGGGGACGGTGGTCACCTTCCTCGCGCTGGTCGCGTACCTCCTGGTCGTCGCCAACATGGCCCAGAACTACCGGTCGAGCACCTTCGTCGTGCAGGGCGGCTGGCTCGGGCTGCGGATGCTGGGGATCGCCACGGTCGTGGCGGGCGTGGTCTTGATCTACCGGATCCTCGACGGGCGACGCCGCGGCTCGGAGTCCGCTGCGCAGACCGTCGCGGGGGAGTGGACCCTGGCCAGCACCGTCGTCGGCTCGGTCCTGCTGCTGCTCTCGCTGGCCTACTGGGGTGTCTTCCCGAGCCTGTGGTGAGACGGCGGAGGCCAGATCCCGGCACGAGGCGTTAGAGTGTCTGGCGTGCGCGTGACCGTGCAGCCTGGGCTGCTCCTTCGTCGCCGCGACGAGGTCTGACGGACCGGTCCCTCGTCGCGGTGGTCGGTGTGCCGGTCAGCCCCCCGACTCCCGCCACGAAGGACGTCTCATGAGCTCCGTAGCACCCCAGCACCAGCAGGACCCCACGCAGCCGTCGTCGGCTCTGCCCTACGCCGAGCGCAACGCGCAGCGCCCGTCGCCCATGCCGGTGCACAAGTACCGGCCCTTCCACGAGCAGATCCGTGTGGACCTCCCCGATCGCACCTGGCCCTCACGTCGTATGGAGCAGGCCCCGCGCTGGTGCGCGGTGGACCTCCGCGACGGCAACCAGGCCCTGATCGAGCCGATGAGCCCCGACCGCAAGCTCCAGATGTTCGAGCTGCTGGTCTCGATGGGATACAAGGAGATCGAGGTCGGCTTCCCGTCGGCCTCGCAGACCGACTTCGACTTCGTCCGGATGCTGATCGAGACCGGCCGCATCCCCGACGACGTCGTCATCCAGGTGCTGACCCAGTCCCGCGAGCACCTGATCGAGCGCACCTACGAGGCGATCGCCGGGGCCAAGCAGGCGATCGTGCACCTGTACAACTCGACCTCGGTGCTGCAGCGCGAGGTCGTCTTCCGCTCCGACGAGGACGGCATCGTCGACATCGCCCTCGAGGGTGCCCGGCTGTGCCGCAAGTTCGAGGAGAACATCCCCGAGACCGAGGTGTACTACGAGTACTCGCCCGAGTCGTACACCGGGACCGAGCTCGAGTTCGCCGCCCGGATCTGCAACGCGGTGCTGGACGTCCTCGAGCCGACCCCCGAGCGCAAGGTCATCATCAACCTGCCCGCCACGGTCGAGATGGCCACGCCCAACGTCTACGCCGACTCGATCGAGTGGATGAGCCGGCACCTGGACCACCGCGAGAACGTCGTGCTGTCCCTGCACCCCCACAACGACCGGGGCACGGGGGTCGCCGCCGCCGAGCTGGGCTACCTGGCAGGGGCCGACCGCATCGAGGGCTGCCTGTTCGGCAACGGCGAGCGGACCGGCAACGTGTGCCTGGTGACCCTGGGCATGAACCTCGCGAGCCAGGGCATCGATCCGCAGATCGACTTCTCGGACATCGACCGGATCCGGCGGACGGTCGAGCACTGCAACCAGCTGCCGGTCGGTGAGCGCCACCCCTACGGCGGCGATCTGGTGTTCACAGCCTTCTCGGGCTCGCACCAGGACGCCATCAAGAAGGGCCTCGACGCGATGGCGGCCCGGGCTGGCGCGGCCGGGGTGCCGGTCGACGAGCTGACCTGGGCCGTGCCGTACCTGCCGATCGACCCGAAGGACGTCGGCCGCAGCTACGAGGCCGTGATCCGCGTCAACTCCCAGTCCGGCAAGGGCGGGATGGCGTACCTGCTGCGCACCGAGCGCAACCTGGACCTGCCGCGTCGCCTGCAGATCGAGTTCTCCCATGCGGTCCAGCGGCACACCGACGCGCACGGTCAGGAGGTCACCGCCGAGCACCTCTGGCGGCTGTTCTCCGACGAGTACCTGCCGGTCGAGCCTGACACCGGCCTCGAGCCCTGGGGTCGCTTCGACCTGCGCGGCAGCCGCACCATCAGCAGTGAGGACGGACCGGACCGTCTCTCGATCGACATGATCGACCACGGCTCCCCGCGCACCCTCGAGGGCGAGGGCAACGGCCCGATCGACGCCTTCGTGCACGCGCTGGCGAGCGTGGGCCAGCGGGTCGAGGTCCTCGACTACGCCGAGCACGCGCTCTCGACGGGGGGCGACGCGGTGGCGGCCGCCTACGTCGAGTGCGCGGTGGGGGACAAGGTCCTGTGGGGGGCCGGCATCGACCCGTCCATCACGACGGCCTCGTTCAAGGCGATCATCTCCGCCGTCAACCGCGCGCTGCGCTGATCACCTCCCACCACAGGGGCCCTCGGGGAGGGATGATGCTCGGGTGAGCCTGTACCGAGACGAGGCCGTCGTGCTCCGCGCCCAGAAGCTGGGGGAGGCCGACCGCATCGTGACCCTGCTGACCCGTCACCACGGGAAGGTGCGTGCGGTCGGCAAGGGGGTGCGGCGCACGTCGTCGCGCTTCGGCTCCCGGCTCGAGCCCTTCATGCTGATCGACGTGCAGCTGTACACCGGTCGCAGCCTCGACGTCGTGACGCAGGTCGAGACCTTGGGGTCCTTCGCGCAGGTGATCGGTCGGGACTACGGGCTCTACACCGCCGGGGCGGCCATGCTCGAGACCGCCGACAGGTTGGTCGAGGCCGAGCACGAGCCCTCGGTGCAGCAGTTCGTGCTGCTCGCCTCGGCCCTGCGCTCCCTGGCGGGGCGTGAGCACGCCGCCGGGCTCGTGCTGGACGCCTACCTGCTCCGTGCCCTCGCGGTGGCGGGCTGGGCGCCGTCCTTCATCGACTGCGCGAGGTGCGGGGCCGAAGGCCCCCACCGCTCCTTCGCGGTGGGATCGGGTGGGGCCGTGTGCTCGGCCTGCCGTCCGCCGGGTGCGGCCTCGCCCGCCCCCGAGACCCTCGTGCTCCTGGCAGCCCTGCTGAGCGGGACCTGGGAGGTCGCCGACACGAGCGACGAGAGGCACCGTCGGGAGGGCAACGGCCTGGTGGCTGCCTTCCTGCAGTTCCATCTCGAGCGCGGTCTGCGCTCCCTGCGGATGGTGGAGAGGGTCTGATGGCCGAGCGACGACGAGGTAGGGCGGCACGGCGCGGCACGACCGAGCCCCACGTGGTCGTCGCCCCGCCCCCGCACCCCTCGGGGGAGACGCCGCCTGCCGTCCCGCGCGAGCTCGTCCCTCGGCACGTGGCGATCGTGATGGACGGCAACGGCCGGTGGGCCAACGCCCGGGGGCTGCCCCGGACCGAGGGCCATGCCGCGGGGGAGGCCGCGCTGCTGGACGTCGTCGCGGGGGCGATCGAGATCGGCGTCAGGCACGTGTCGGCGTACGCCTTCTCGACCGAGAACTGGTCGAGGTCCCCCGAGGAGGTCCGCTTCCTCATGGGGTTCAACCGCGACGTGCTGCGACGCCAGCGGGACACCATGCACGCGTGGGGGGTCCGGGTGCGCTGGGCCGGTCGTCGTCCTCGTCTGTGGCGCTCGGTCATCACCGAGCTCGAGACCGCCGAGGAGCTCACGCGGGACAACGACGTGTGCACCCTGACCATGTGCGTCAACTACGGGGGCCGGGCGGAGATCGCCGACGCCGCGCGGGAGATCGCCCGCGAGGTCGCGGCCGGGCGCCTCTCGGCCGAGCGGGTCGACGAACGTGCCATCGCGCGCCACCTGGACGAGCCCGACCTGCCGGACGTCGACCTCTTCCTGCGCACCTCGGGCGAGCAGCGCATCTCCAACTTCATGATCTGGCAGGCCGCGTACGCCGAGCTGGTCTTCCTCGAGGAGTACTGGCCAGACGTCGACCGCCGCCACCTCTGGCGCGCGGTGGAGACCTACGCACGTCGGGACCGCCGCTACGGCGGCGCGGTCGACCGCGCCAGCAGCTGAGGTTCAGCACCTCGCGCGAGTCGGGTGCGTGCCGTCAGGGGGCTCCAGGTGGCGCCGAGCTGGTCGCATGCAGCGCACCGACCTCGTCCCGCTGCGTCCGAGACCGACGGCGTCGCCGCACGAGGCCCGCGCCCACCAGGAAGACGAGGAGCACCCCGACGGCCAGCGCCCAGGGGGAGCGGGCGAGGAGGGCAGCCCCCGCCTCGAAGGCAGCGAGACCGCCGACGGTGTAGATGAGAGCCCAGGCGAGGCAGCCGGGGACCATCGCGACCGTGTAGCGCACCCACCGGATCCGCAGGAACCCGGCGGCGGCGTTGACGGTGGTCTGGAAGCCCACGGTGAGGAAGGAGAGCGGGATCACCGGCAGGCCCCACCGGTCGATCGCGGCCACGGCCCGCGTCATGCGCGGCCCGGACATCGCGGCGGACCACCGTGACCGGAGTGCTCCGGCCGCGACGGCCCGGCCCAGCCAGTAGGTGCCTTGGGCGCGGCAGAACACCACGACCAGGAGGAACCCGTAGACCAGGGCGAACGGACCCTCCCGGATCCAGACGGGCACTCAGGCCTCCTCGGCGGCGCAGCGCGCGCAGGTCCCCGTGAGCTCGATGGTGTGCTCGATCTCGGTGAAGCCGTGGGCGGTGCCGACCTGGGCGGCCCAGGTCTCGACCGTCGGGCCGTCGATCTCGACCGTCGCACCGCAGCGACGGCACACGAGGTGGTGGTGGTGCTCGCGACGCTCGCACCGCCGGTACAGCGCCTCGCCGTCCCCGGTGCGCAGCACGTCGACCTCGCCGCCGTCGGCGAGGGACTGCAGCGTCCGGTACACGGTGGCGAGCCCGATGCCGTTGCCCTGGCCGCGCAGCAGCTCGTGGAGCTGCTGCGCGCTGCGGAAGTCCTCGACATCGGCGAGCAGCTCCGTCACGGCGGACCGCTGACGGGTCATGCGCTGCATCATCGTCCTCCTGTGCTGATCACCGGTCCGACGTGGTGCACCTCACCGCGGGGTGAGATGGACGTCGTCGGCGACCTGCGGGTGCGGGTCGTGGGGGCTGCGGCGGCGCGTCACCCCGATCAGGCTCCTGCCGACCGCGACCACGGCGTACACCGCGATCGCGAGGACCACGATCATGGCCCCCGGGGAGACATCCTGCCAGTAGGTGATCGACAGCCCGCTCACGCAGACCACGACGCCGAGCCCCATGGCTGTAGCCATCGTACGGCGGAACGAGGAGGTCACGAGCTGCGCGACCGCGACAGGCACGATCATCAGCGCGCTCACCAGGAGCAGCCCCACCACCCTCATCGCCACGGTGACCGTCAGGGCGGCGATCACGGCGATGGTGATGTTCAGGGCGCGGACCGGCAGGCCGGCGGCGCGGGCGAACTCCTCGTCGTGGCAGATGGCGAACAGCGCGGTCCGCAATCCGACGCCGACGAGCAGCACGAGGACCGAGAGGACCACGGTCAGCCACACGTCCCCGGTGGTGACGGTCGAGATGGACCCGAAGAGGTAGGCCATGAGGTTGGCGCTGGTCCCGCCGGCCTGCGAGATGATCAGCACCCCGCCGGCGATGCCGCCGTAGAAGAGCAGGGCCAGGGCGACGTCGCCGCTGGTCCGGCCGCGCTCGCGCACCAGCTCGATCGCGACGGCTCCGACGATGGCGGCCACGACCGCCCCGGGGACGGCCAGGGCGTCGCTCTCGGTGAGTCCCATGACGTTCCCCACGAGCCACCCGATGGCCACACCCGTGAGGGCGACGTGCCCGATGCCGTCGCCGAGGAGGGACAGCCTGCGCTGGACGAGGTAGGTCCCGATCACGGGGGCTGCCAGGCCGACCAGGAGCGCCGCGACCAGGGCACGCTGCATGAGGGGGTCGGCCAGCATCCCGGTCAGCTCGGCGATCATCACGGCCTCCAACGGACCGAGGGGGCGAGCCCTTGGGGCTCGTCGGTCTGGTCGCGGTCCCCGGCATGGGGGTGGATGTGCTCGTGCTCCGCGCCGGCGTGCTCGCCCCGAGCCGGGGGTGGGGCGCCGTCGTGCACCACGGCACCGTGCCGCAGCACCACCGCTCGCTGCACGAGAGGGGCGAGGGCCCCGAGCTCGTGCAGCACCACGAGGATGGTCGTGCCGCGACCGGCGAGATCGCGCAGTGCCCCGGCGAAGGCCTCCTGGCTGGGCAGGTCGACACCCGCGACGGGTTCGTCCAGGACGAGCAGGTCAGGCTGGCGCACGAGGGCCCGGGCGATGAGCACCCGCTGCTGCTGCCCGCCGGACAGGTCGCGCACGGCGTCGTCGGCCCGGTCGGCCAGGCCGACGCCCTCGAGAGCGGCCTGGGCGCGGGAGCGGGGGTCGCGCGGGGGAAGCAGCCGGCGGCCGTGGGTGGTGCCCGACATCACGACCTCGGCCGCGGTGGCGGGCACG
>NZ_JALPKN010000550.1 GCF_023630195.1 Actinotalea sp. C106
GAGGACGTCGCCGTCCCCGCGGCCGCGCAGATCGCGGTGGTCACCCTCGCCGTCCTCGCGACGACGCTGCTCGGGCGGGCCTGGGCCGCGCGCTCGGGGCTGCAGGGTCGGCTGGGTCAGGGGGCGCTGACCGCTGCCTTGCCCGGGGGCGTGGTGGTCGGGGTGCTCGCGGTCGTCGCCGGTCTGGTCGAGGGCTGGCCGGTGCTGCCCTTCGTGGTCGCGGTGCTCGCCCTGGCCCTGGTGCTACGGACCTCGGGGCGGGTGACCGCTGCCTCGGCGGACCTCGTGCTCGTCCTCGCGTGGCTCGTCGTGGTGCTGCGGCTGCTCGCGACCGAGGCCGGCGCTCCGTTGCTCTCCGCGGAGCACGTGGCCGTGGTCGGCCCGGCTGTGCTCCCGCTGCTGCTTCCCGCGGCGTTGGTGCTCGGCCTCGTGCTGGCGGAGCGGCTGCTGGTGCGCGGTGACGGGCTCGGGCGCGTGGTGCTCGTGTGGTCCCTGCCCGTGGTGGCCCTCCTCGCCGTGCCGGACGGGTGGTGGGCCGTCGGAGCGATCGCTCTCCTCGCGGCGTGGGCGACCTGGCGTCGCGTCGACCCCGCGGTCGTGCGTGGGCTCGGTGGTGGCCTCGACGTCGCCGCAGGGGCTGCTCCGTTGCTCGCGCTCGCGGCGGCGCCCGACCTGCTCGATGGTCCCGCGATCCTGCTGGTCGCTGCGGGCCTGGTGCTCGCAGCCACGCCCTTGGCCCGCGGGTGGTTGCGGCGCCCCGGCGGGCCGGACCTGTGGAGCTGGTGGTGGGGGGCTGTCGGTCTGCTGACGCTGCTGGCGACCGCGGCCGGGACCGTGGAAGGCTGGCTCACCGAGGGGGAGTGGTGGCCGCGGGCCGCCGTGCCGGTGGGCGTGCTCCTGCTGCTCGGGGCCCTGGTCACCGGCCCGCTCCCGCGCGTGTGGACGGTCGGGGGGGCCACCCCGGGCGGGTGGTGGA
>NZ_JALPKN010000551.1 GCF_023630195.1 Actinotalea sp. C106
CCCCGGCGGCGGGCGGCGACGCGTGCACCGGCTCGGCGAGCGGGCCGTGCTCGTCGAGTGCAGCGACCTCGACGAGGTGCTCGACCTGGCGGCTGCCCTGGACCGGGCGCCTCTCGTCGGTCAGCGTGAGCTGGTCCCCGCGGCCTCGACCCTGATGGTCACCCTGGGGCACGCGACCGCGGCGCAGCGCGCGGCCGAGGCCCTCGCGACCCTGCCGGCCCCGCGCGACCACCGACATCCCGGGCAGGAGGTGACCGTCGAGGTCGTGTACGACGGCGAGGACCTGCCGCGGGTCGCCGGGCTCCTCGGGTGGTCCCCCGAGGCCGTGGTGACGGCCCACGGCGAGCAGGTCTGGACCGCGGCCTTCCTCGGCTTCGCCCCGGGCTTCGCGTACCTGGTCGGGGAGGCGGGCGGTCCCGAGGTGCCCCGTCGCAACAGTCCGCGCACGGCGGTGCCGCCGGGGTCGGTGGCCCTCGCCGGCCCGTACTCGGCCGTGTACCCGCGTCGGTCGCCCGGCGGCTGGCAGCTCATCGGTCGCACCGACGCCCCGGTCTGGGACGTCGAGCGGCCCGACCCCGCCCTGCTGGTCCCCGGGACCCGGGTGCGCTTCGCGGCGGTCCGCGACCTCGTCCTCGTCCGGGGGCCCCGACCGCAGGGCTACCGGGGCGAGGCACGCCGGTCCCTGCACGTCATCGACCCGGGACCCGCGACCCTCGTCCAGGACCTCGGTCGTGCCGACCACCTGGCCATCGGCGTCCCACCGTCGGGGGCCCTGGACCGGGGTGCGGCCCGGCAGGCCAACCGCGTCGTGGGCAACCCGCGGTCGGCGGCGCTCCTGGAGAGCCTCGGCGGGCTGCTCCTCGAGGCCGGGGGCGACCACGTCCTCGCGGTCGCGGGGGCCCCGGGCGTGGTGCGGGTGCACCACGCGGCGGGCGCCGTCGAGGACGCCTCGTCCGGTGCACCGTTCGCCCAAGTC
>NZ_JALPKN010000552.1 GCF_023630195.1 Actinotalea sp. C106
CGCCGCGACCCTGCGCCGCGACCTGACCGCACGGGCCGTCGAGCAGTGCCGGGCAGGCGCACAGCCAGCCCTCACCGCCCTCGTCGACCCCGACCTCGCCGACGACGCCGCCTCCCGCCTGCGGCTGCGGCTCGCTGTCCTCAAGGGGCTCACATGACCGAGAAGAACCTCGCCGCCCCGGGAACCCTCGTGGTGAGCGGCGAGCGGACCTCAGCGCTGCTCGACCGCGTCGACCACATCGAGGTGGCCCTCGAGCGGGCGTTGCTGGCCATGCCCGACGAGGCGACCGCCCGCGTGCGCCGCACCCTGACCGAGGTGCGGGGCCGGCTCGCCCTGGGGGTGGACCGCACGGTCGTCGCCCTGGTCGGGGGCACCGGCTCGGGCAAGTCGAGCCTGTTCAACACCCTCGCCCGGCTCGACTTCGCCGACGTGGGCGTCCGCCGTCCCACCACCTCCCAGGTCACGGCCTGCGTCTGGGCCCAGGACGCCACCCCGCTGCTCGACTGGCTCGGCGTCGCGAGCGACCGCCGCATCGAGCGCGAGAGCGCACTGGACGGCGACTCCCAGGCGGACCTGCGCGGGCTCGTCCTGCTCGACCTGCCCGACCACGACTCGATCGAGCCCGAGCACCGCGCCGTCGTGGACCGTCTGCTCCCGCAGGTCGACCTGCTGGTCTGGGTCGTGGACCCCCAGAAGTACGCCGACGACGCCCTGCACACCGGCTACCTTCGTCACCTCGTGGGGCACGAGGCCTCGATGCTCGTGGTGCTCAACCAGATCGACACGGTCCCGGTCGACGCCCAGGCCGCCCTCATGCGCGACGTCGACAGGCTGCTGCGCGAGGACGGTCTCGAGGGGGTCGGTGTGCACGGGGTCTCGGCCCGGACCGGCGTCGGCCTGCCCGTGCTGCGCGGGGTCCTCGCGGACGCGGTCGAGCGGCGCGGGATCGCCGAGGTGCGGGCCGCCTCC
>NZ_JALPKN010000553.1 GCF_023630195.1 Actinotalea sp. C106
GACGCCGTGGCCGCGGCCGAGCTCGCCCAGCAGGACGCGGCGTTCGCCGAGGAGCTGCCCGACCTCGAGGCCGCCGCGACGCTGGCCACGGACCGCCTGCGCCGGGTCCTGGTGCCTCAGGACCCGGACGACGCACGCGACGTGCTGCTCGAGATCCGCGCAGGGGAGGGCGGCGAGGAGTCGGCCCTCTTCGCCGCCGACCTCCTGCGCATGTACCAGCGCTACGCCGAGCGTCGAGGATGGCGCGGCGAGGTCCTCGAGGGGACGCAGTCCGACCTGGGTGGTTACAAGGACGTGACCCTGGCGATCAAGGCCCGCGGTGCCGTCCAGGACCCGGCCGAGGGCGTGTGGGCGCACCTGAAGTACGAGGGCGGCGTTCACCGTGTGCAGCGGGTGCCGGTGACCGAGTCCCAGGGGCGGATCCACACCTCGGCCGCCGGGGTCGTGGTGCTGCCCGAGGTGGAGGACGCCGCCGAGGTCGCGATCGACCCGAACGACCTGCGCATCGACGTGTTCCGCTCCTCGGGCCCCGGTGGCCAGTCCGTCAACACCACGGACTCGGCCGTGCGCATCACCCACCTGCCCAGCGGTCTGGTCGTCTCGTGCCAGAACGAGAAGTCGCAGCTGCAGAACAAGGAGCAGGCCCTGCGCATCCTCCGGGCCCGGCTGCTGGCCGCCCAGCAGGAGGCAGCCGCGGCCACCGCGTCGGACCTGCGCCGCTCGCAGGTGCGCACCGTGGACCGCTCCGAGCGCATCCGGACCTACAACTTCCCCGAGAACCGCATCGCCGACCACCGCACCGGGTACAAGGCGTACAACCTCGACCAGGTCCTGTCCGGGGACCTCGACCCCGTGCTGCGCTCGGCGATCGAGGCCGACGAGGCGGCCCGCCTGGCCCAGGCCAGCGGGCTTCCGTGACCTCGCCGGACCGGCGCGCGCCGGCGCTGCGCGACCTGGTG
>NZ_JALPKN010000554.1 GCF_023630195.1 Actinotalea sp. C106
CCGGGCCACCGCGTCTTCGCGGCGGGCCCCCAGGGGGAGCTCGTCGCCCTGCCCCGCGGGCACCGACCCGCGCGCGTCACCTCGAGCGGCGCCCTGGTCGTCTGGCGGCCGTCCGGGCGCTGAGCTCGGCCTCGCCCCGTCCACGGGCGATGCGCACGTGCCTGGGCTGGCCGCGCCGTCGTCCTCACCGGGTCAGGAGGGCCAACGCGTCCGCGACCAGCCTCGCCTCGTCGTCGTCGATGGAGAGCTTGGTGAAGCCCCCGCGCCGTCCGAGCACCGCGAGTCCGTGGAGGGTTGCCCACACCGTCCGCGCGAGGACGCGCGGGTCTGCCCCCGGGGGGAGGACCCCGGCGTCCTGCGCGGCGGCGACGGCGTCCACGAGGACGTCGTAGGTCGACTCGCCGGAGGCCAGGACGGCGGGACCGCGGTCGGTGAACATGATCCCGAAGACCGCCGGGTGCTCCCGGGCGAAACGGAGGTACGCCACACCGAGCGCATCGAGCCGCTGGCGCGCGTCCGTGGTCGAGCCCGCCGCCTGCGTGAGGGCGGCTCCGAACTCGCGGTAGCCCTCTGCGCAGAGCTCGTCGACGAGCGCGTCCTTGTCCGCGAAGTGGCGGTAGGGCGCTGCGGTGCTGACGCCGAGACGTCGCGCGAGGGCGCTCAGGCTGAAGCCGTCCGCCCCGCCCTCGGCGAGCAGCTCGCGCGCGCCGCCGAGCAGGGCCTCACGCAGCGCCCCGTGGTGGTAGCTGGTGCGTGATGGTCGAGGCGTGGACGGCATGTTGACGACCGTAACATCGGGCCATATGTTGCGACCGCTCACAATGTGAACGGCTCTCGCATCGGAGGACCCCGTGGTCTCGACCCAGCCCAGCCCTACCTCGCCCAGCTCGCCCCGACCCAGCCCAACCCCGCCCTGGACCGGCAGCCCGCGCCCCCGCCCGCCGTCGCCGCGTCCCC
>NZ_JALPKN010000555.1 GCF_023630195.1 Actinotalea sp. C106
GGTCGCCCCGGGCTCGGCCCTGGCAGGCAGGTCCGGCTCGGCGGGCTCGGCCCCGACGTCGCCCCGCGGCCGGGCGGTCTCGGCACCACCCTCGAGGCCGTACGCACCCCAGAACGGGGTCATCCCGCCACCCCACCCGGCGCCGAAGCGGGGGTCCCCGAGGCGCTCGACGGCCTCGGTGGGGCTGACCACGGCGTAGTCCCCGAGCGGGACCTGAGGGGCGAGGGAGCCGTGCAGGGACTGCAGGCCCCCGCCGGTGAAGGTCGCGCTCCAGGTCACACCCGTGCGCTGCCCGTCGATCACCTGGTGGGCGAAGACCGAGGTCCACTCGGGGCTGCCCGTCCCCTCTCCGCCCTCGACGACGAGCTCGTAGCCCGCCGGGTCGAGCCCGAGGTCCCCGAGCACCTCGCGCAGGACGGCACCCGCCTCGTCCCCCTGGGGCGCGGGGCCCAGGTCCCACGGGTCGTTCTCGGGGTCGTAGAAGCTCAGGCTGACCGCGCCGTCCGGGTACAGCTGGACGCTGGCACCCGTGCCGTCGCGCGGGCCGACCGAGAGCATGCCGTCGACCTCGTTCACCTCGCCCTCCACGCCGAGGGCCTGGGCGGCGGTCGACGCACCCTCCGTGGTGAAGGCTGCGCCGGGGTCGAAGCCCCAGGCCGCGAGCACGCCGCCCTCGGTGGGCAGGCCCTCGGCGGTGAAGACGGTGCGCCCGCCCCAGCCGGGCATGCTCAGCTCGGCGACCCGCCCGTCCTCGGCTCCGAGCCCGGTCGAGCCCTGAGTGGCTGCGTCGTTCGGGGCCGACTCCGCCATCGTCTCGCCGCTGTCCCCCGGCAGCCCCTGCGTGCCGGGGGACCCTGCGCCCTCCGGCGCGGAGTCGAGGGTGATGACCGCAGCGGCCCCGCCCTCGTCCTGCTGGTCCGGACCCGCGGCGCCCAGGGCGTAGAAGTCGGAGGCCA
>NZ_JALPKN010000556.1 GCF_023630195.1 Actinotalea sp. C106
GCGGCGCCGGGGGCGTCGGGGGGTGCTGAGGTGCGCCCTGCTCAGCTCGCGCGGCGGGCGCGGGCGGTGCGACGCTTGAGTGCGCGGCGCTCGTCCTCGGAGAGGCCGCCCCAGACCCCGGCGTCCTGACCGGACTCGAGGGCCCACTTGAGGCAGGTCTCGGTGACGGGGCAGCGGCGGCACACGGCCTTCGCCTCCTCGATCTGGAGCAGAGCGGGGCCGGTGTTGCCGATCGGGAAGAACAGCTCCGGGTCCTCGTCCAGGCAGGAAGCGCGGTGACGCCAATCCATCTGTATCTCCTCTGGGCACGCGTCGAGCCCACCCCCGGTCGGGGGACTGGGCTGACAGTGGGGGGTTCGTGCGGTCGTCCTATGTCTGGGATCAAGCCTCACACGCGACCCAGGGGTGCACAAGGGGTTACGTCAAGATTTCGAGCCGATAACGATGAGGTCTTTGTCACATCGCTTCGACCACGCCGTAGGCTCGGCCTGTGCCCGCTGCATCCCCTCCTCCTGCGGCCCCCGTCGTGCTGCGGGTCGCGCTCGTCCTGGTGCTCCTCGAGGCCGCGGTGCTGATCGCCGTCTTGCTGTGGTGGCTCGTGGTGCTCCTGGCCGAGGGATCCCAGACCCTGGCCGTGGCCCTGTTCCTGCTGGTCTTCGGGCTGGGGGTCGCCGCCGTGCTGGTGGCCGGCGTCCGCGCCCTGCTGCGCGGCAGCAGTCGAGCCCGCGGTCCGGTCATCACGTGGCAGCTGCTCCAGGGAGCCACGGCGGTGACCCTGCTGCAGGGCGGCATCGTGTGGGGGTGGCCTCTGCTGGTCCTCGCCGCGACCGTCATGGTGCTCCTCATGACGCGGCCCGTGGTCGCCCACACCACGCACGGGGTCGTCGCGGACCCCGGGGGCGTCTGACCGGCCCGTCACGGGTTCCGGCCCGGGGCCACGACCCGGGCGCCCCCC
>NZ_JALPKN010000557.1 GCF_023630195.1 Actinotalea sp. C106
GGGGAAGACCTGCTCGACGGCGACCATCCGGTCGGCGAGCCCGGCTTCGTCCCCCGCGGCCACCGTCCGCAGCCGGTCGGCCAGGGGGTCGTCGAGGCGCAGCTCGCGCCCGGTCCGGTCGCGCCCCCGGGCGACGAAGACCATCCAGGCCGCCATCGTCCGCGCGGCGGCGACCGGCACCGAGCCGGCCTCGAGCCGGTCGGCCGCCGTCGCGAGGATCCGGATGGGCAGCTTCTGCGACCCGTCCCCGGCCACCTGCAGGGTCGTGTACCCGGTGCTCGGGTTGGCGAAGCGCTCGAGGATCTCGTCCCGGTAGTGCGCCAGGTCCAACCCCTCGGGCGGGGTCAGGGTCGGGGCGACTTCCTCGTCCATGAGGCGCCGCGCCACGGCGTCGACCTCGGGGTCGAGCACCGCCTCGTCGATCATCGCGTGCCCGCGCAGGGCACCCAGGTACGCGATCGCTGAGTGCGCACCGTTGAGCATGCGCAGCTTGGCCTGCTCCCACGGCGCGACGTCGGCCGTGATCGTCGCCCCGGCGCGCTCCCAGGCGGGACGCGGTCCGGCGAAGTCGTCTTCGATCACCCACTGGCTGAAGGGCTCGGCCACGACGAGAGCGTGGTCCTCGAGCCCGAGCAGGGCGGTGGCCTCGGCTCGGTGCGCGTCGGTGGTCGCGGGGGTGATGCGGTCGACCATCGTCACGGGGAACCGCAGCGAGGTCGCCACCCAGGCGCGCAGCGGGGCGGCGTCCGACCCCACCGCACTCAGCACCCCGTCGAGCAGGAGGGCCACGACCCGCCCGTTGTCCATCATGTTGTCGCAGCACACCACGGTCAGCGGGGCCCCGTGCCGGGAGAACCGGCGGGCCAGTCCCCGGGCCAGGGCGCCGATCGGCGTGCGGGCGGCGTCGGGCAGCTCCCAGCCGCCGGTGCTGCCGGTGCCCCGGGC
>NZ_JALPKN010000558.1 GCF_023630195.1 Actinotalea sp. C106
GCCCGGACCCGTCAAGCTCCGGGTCGCCGCCCAGGCCCTGCGCGCGACGGCGGTCCCGGCATGAGCGAGCGCGCGGCTGTCGTCATCGGCGGCGGGATCTCGGGGCTGGCCACCGCGGCACTGCTCGCCCGCGAGGGTCACCAGGTCACCCTGCTCGAGGCCCGGGACGACGTCGGCGGGCGCGCGGCCACCTGGCGGTCCGACGGGTTCACCTTCGACATCGGGCCCTCCTGGTACCTGATGCCCGAGGTCTTCGACCACTTCTTCCAGCTGCTCGGCACCACGACCGCCGAGCAGCTCGACCTGGTCCGCCTGGACCCCGCCTACCGGGTGTACTACGAGAAGCACGACCCGCTGGACGTGCGCTCCGACGTCGAGGACGCCGTGCGCCTCTTCGAGGAGGTCGAGCCCGGGTCCGGTGCGCGGCTGCGCGAGTACCTCGACTCGGCCTCGGACACCTACACCACGGCCCTGCAGTACTTCCTGTACACGACCTTCGCCTCGCTGCTGCCCCTGGCCAAGGCCGACGTCACGATGCGCGCCCCGCGCCTGGCCAAGCTGCTCACCCAGTCCCTCGAGAAGCGCATCCACGCCACCGCCCAGGACACGCGCCTGCGTCAGATCCTCGGCTACCCCGCGGTGTTCCTCGGCTCGGCCCCGAGCCTCACGCCGAGCATGTACCACCTGATGAGCCACCTGGACCTGGTCGACGGCGTCCTCTACCCGCAGGGCGGCTTCGGCACCCTCATCACCGCCATCCGGGACCTCGCGATCGCCGAGGGGGTCGACGTGCGCACCGGGGCGGAGGTGCTCGCGATCTCCACCGAGCCCACGGGCCGGGTCGGGGGCAGCGAGCGCCGGGGCCTGCCCGGGCACCGCAAGGCCCGCGCGACCGGGGTCCGGTACCGCGACGCCGGGGGCGCTCACGAGCTCGCGGCC
>NZ_JALPKN010000559.1 GCF_023630195.1 Actinotalea sp. C106
AGCAGGGCGTCGAGGGCCCCCTGCCGGAGCTCCCCGGTCACCAGCCCGCGCAGCAGACGCTGCTCGGGCTCGGTCGCGGCGGCGAACAGCTCGGCGGCCATCGTCGAGCGTGCGGTCGCCGAGCCGGTGCCAGCCAGTCGTGACATCCGCTCGAAGAGGTCGTCGACCGCGAGCACCTCGAGGGAGGGCTCGGCAGCCGGCCCGGGCAGGGAGGCGAGGGAGCGCCACCCCAGCCCGGTGCGACGCTGACGCAGCTCGCCGGCGAGGTACCGGGCCACGACCGGGACCTCCGCGGGGTCCGTGCGACGGAGCACCTCGACGAGCCGGGCGCGCTTGGCCAGGCGTGATCGCGTGGCGGCGAGGTCGAGGGAGGCGGCGGCGACGTCGGCGAGCAGCACCCCGCCATCCTCCACCGCTCGTGCGTGGCGCGCCTCAGGGAGGCCTCGTGACAGCGAGCGTCACGGAGCTGGTGCGCGCACCGAGCGGGCTCCTCCGATCTCCCGACCTGCGCTGCCGAGCAGGCGGACCGCGGTGCTGCCGCCGTCCGCCCAGACCTCGGCCCGCACGCGGAAGACCTTCTCGATGAGGTCCGGGGTGAGCGTCTGCTGAGGCGGGCCCTGAGCCTCGAGCCGGCCCTCGCGCAGCACGACGAGGGAGTCGCAGTACCGCGCCGCGAGGCCCAGGTCGTGCAGGACGACCACGACCGTGAGGCCGGTGGCCGCGAGGAGGTCCAGGAGCTCGAACTGGTGCTGGACGTCGAGATGGTTGGTGGGCTCGTCCAGGAGCAGGCCGCGGGGCTGCTGCGCGAGGACCCGTGCGACCTGCACACGCTGGCGCTCGCCGCCCGAGAGCGTGCGCCAGGGGCGCCCCTCGAGGCCGCCCATGTCGACCCGCTCGAGGGCCGCGGCGCACACCGCG
>NZ_JALPKN010000055.1 GCF_023630195.1 Actinotalea sp. C106
GCCCCCGGCGCCCGCTCGGCGATGCTCGCGGGGCGCCCCGCCGCCCGGCGGGCGGCGCCCCCCGCCGGGACGACGCCGCCGACCTTCCCGGGCCTGGACGGGCCCGGGGCCTCCTGAGGCAGGTAGCTGAGCAGCTAGCTCACGGGGCCAGCAGCCCCGCGACGAGCTCCGCCACGTGACCGGCGGCCTCCGCGACGGGGACCTGGACCGCATCGGGACGCCCCTCCTGGGGCACGACGGCGTCCGCTCCACGTCGCAGCCGCACCTCGACCACGCCCTCGGCCAGCCCCCGTCCCACGACGACGACGACGGGGGCACCGAGGAGCTCGGCGTCGGCGAACTTGACCCCCGGCGAGACCTTGGGCCTGTCGTCGAAGAGCACCTCGACCCCACGGTCGTCGAGGTCCGCCGCGAGCTCCTCGCACGCGGCGAAGACCGCGGCGTCCTTGCCCGTGGCGACCAGGTGCACGTGCACCGGCGCGACCTGGGCGGGCCACGCGAGCCCGGCCTCGTCGTGGTTGGTCTCGGCGAGGGCGGCGACCGCGCGCGAGACGCCGATGCCGTAGGACCCCATGGTCACGGTCACGGCCTTGCCGTTCTCGTTGAGGACCTTGAGCCCGAGGGACTCGGCGTACTTGCGCCCGAGCGCGAAGATGTGACCGATCTCGATGCCACGGGCCAGCTCGAGGGGCCCGGAGCCGTCGGGGGCCGGGTCACCGGCCAGCACCGTGGCGGCCTCGACCGTGCCGTCACCGACGAAGTCGCGGCCCGCGACGAGGTCGAAGACGTGCCGGCCGGGGGCGTCGGCCCCGGTGATCCACCGCGTCCCCGGCACCACCCGCGGGTCGAGCAGGTAGCGGACGGCGTCCTCTCGGCCGGTGTTCGTCCGCCCGAGGACCCCAGGCCCGATGTACCCCTTGACCAGCTCGGGACGCGTGGCGAAGTCGGCGTCGCCCGCGGCGCTCACGGCGGCCGGTGCGACGGCTGCCTCGAGCCGCTTGAGGTCGACCTCGCGGTCCCCCGGGAGCCCGACCACGACGACCTCGCGCTCACCCTCGGGGTGGTCGAGGGCCACGACCACGTTCTTGAGGGCGTCGGCCGCGGACCACGCCCGGTCCGGGCGGGGGAAGCGCTCGTTCGCGACGGCCACGAGGGTCTCGATGGTGGGCGTGGCCGGGGTGTCCTCGACGTGGGCGGCGGGGGCGTCGTCGACGGGCAGGACGTCGGGCACCGGGGTGGTGACCGCCTCGACGTTCGCCGCGTACCCACCTGCCGAACGGACGAAGGTGTCCTCACCGATCGCGGTCGGCATGAGGAACTCCTCGCTGTGCGAGCCTCCCATCGCCCCCGAGGTCGCGGACACGATCACGAAGTCGATCCCCAGGCGGGTGAAGATGCGCTGGTACGCCTCGCGCTGACGCTGGTAGGCGCGCTCGAGCCCGGCGTCGTCGACGTCGAAGGAGTACGCGTCCTTCATGATGAACTCACGGCCCCGGAGCAGACCCGCACGCGGACGGGCCTCGTCGCGGTACTTGGTCTGGATCTGGTAGAGCGCGAGCGGCAGGTCCTTGTACGAGGAGTACAGGTCCTTGACCAGGAGGGTGAACATCTCCTCGTGGGTCGGGGCGAGGAGGTAGTCCGCGTCCTTGCGGTCCTTGAGACGGAAGAGGTTGGGGCCGTACTCGGTCCAGCGACCGGTGGCCTCGTAGGGCTCACGCGGGAGCAGCGCGGGGAAGTGCACCTCCTGGGCGTCGATCGACGCCATCTCCTCGCGGACCACGCGCTCGACCTTGGCCAGCACGCGGAGCCCGAGGGGCAGCCACGAGTACACCCCGGGGGCGGCACGGCGGATGTAGCCCGCCCGGACCAGGAGGCGGTGGCTGGGGACCTCGGCGTCGGCCGGGTCCTCGCGCAGGGTCCGCACGAACAGGGTCGACATCCGCAGCAGCATGAGGGCCAGCCTACTGGCGGGGCGGACTGCGCCCGACGTCGCTGGGGTGTCGCCCGCGAGGGTCCTGGTCCACCATGGACACGTGCCCGAGCTGCCCGAGGTCGAAGCGCTCAGCCGGTTCCTCGGCGAGCGCACCGCGGGGCGTGGTGTGGCAGCGGTCGAGGTCGTGGCGATCAGTGCTCTCAAGACCTTCTCCCCTGCGCCCGCGGACCTCGTCGGCCGGCAGGTGCTCGGCGTCGAGCGCCACGGCAAGTGGATCGACCTGAGGACGGGCCCCGCGGCAGCGCCCGTCCACCTGGTCGCCCACCTCTCCCGCGCAGGGTGGGTGCGGTGGTACGACGAGCTGCCCACGACCCCGGCCCGGCCCGGGAGGTCGGCCCTGGCCCTGCGCGTCCGGCTCGACGACGGATCGGGTTTCGCCCTGACCGAGGCCGGGACGCGCAAGCGGCTCGCCGTCCACCTGGTGGCCGACCCCGGACAGGTGGCGGCGATCGCCACCCTGGGCGTGGACCCGCTCGGCCCCGAGTTCACCCTCGAACGTCTCGCCGAGCTCGCCGCGGCGCGCAACCAGCAGGTCAAGGGTCTGCTGCGCGACCAGTCCCAGGTCGCAGGCATCGGCAACGCCTACTCCGACGAGATCCTGCACACGGCGCGGACGAGCCCCTTCGCGCTGACCCGGTCCCTCGACCGTGCGGACCTCGAGCGTCTGCACACCGCGACCCTCGAGGTGCTGCGCCAGGCGGTGGAGGCCTCGGCGGGGCGGCCGGCGACCGAGCTCAAGGACGCCAAGCGCCGCGGGATGCAGGTGCACGGGCGGACGGGCGAGCGCTGCCCGGTGTGCGGGGACACCGTGCGCGAGGTCGCCTTCGCCGACCGTTCCCTCCAGTACTGCCCGACCTGCCAGACCGGCGGCAAGCCCCTCGCCGACCGGCGGATGTCCCGGCTGCTGCGGTGACCCGCGCGACGCGGTCCGGCGGCCAGGGGGGTCCGGCTCAGAAGAGGACGGTCGCGTAGGTGCCGACCTGCTCGAACCCGACCCGGCGGTAGGTCGCCAGCGCCCGCTCGTTGTAGCGGTTCACGTAGAGGGAGACGGTGGGCGTCGTGGCCAGCGCCGCCGCGACCACGGCCGCCATGCCGGGGGCGGCGAGGCCGCGTCCCCGCAGCGAGGGTGCCACCCAGACCCCCTGGACCTGGGCCACGGCGCGGGTGACGGCCCCGAGCTCGGCCTTGAACGCGACCTCGGGCCCCAGGGGGCCGTCGATCATCCGCAGGTAGGACCGCCGGTCTCGCACGAGGGACCGGACCCTGGCCTCGTAGGCGCCGGGGGCCCCGGTCAGCGGGGAGTACCCGACCTCCTCGACGAACATCTCGACGCAGGCCGGCAGAAGCACCCCGAGCTCGTCCGGTGCGGTCAGTCGCACCTGAGGGTCGGGCTCGACCGCGGGCGGAGCCGAGATCGCGAGGGAGGGCTGGTCGGCCCGGACCTCGCGGGCCGGGCCCCAGCTCGCGCTGAGCCGCTCCCAGAGCCCCAGGACGGTCCCCGCCTCCCCGACGATCGAGGAGCAGCGCCGGCCCTGACGCAGGGCCGTCGCAGCGATGGCGTCGAGGGCCGCGTCGTCCTCCGGGGCGCACACCGGCACCAGGTTGGCCCCCGCCCAGCACAGCGCCTCCAGGCGGCCGTCGCGCTCGACCCCCCACAACGCGCTGCCGCCACGGGTGCTGCCGCCCGCCAGGAGGGACTCGATCCTGGCGGCGGCGAGCACCGAGGCCACGGGGTCGAGCTCGCACAGCCGCGCGGCTGCGCGCAGGTCGACGTCCGTCACGACCGACCTCGCGGCTCCTACGGCGCTCCGGCGTCCCATGGGGCGATTGTGCACCACGGCCGACCAGCGCCGCCTCACCCTCGTCCTGCGGTCCCGTCAGCTGACCGAGACGACCGGGGCCCCGCCGTCGGCGGGCTCCATGGTCTCGGCCAGGCGCATGGCCTCCTCGATCAAGGTCTCCACGATCTGCGACTCCGGGACCGTCTTGATGACCTCGCCCTTGACGAAGATCTGCCCCTTGCCGTTGCCCGAAGCCACGCCGAGGTCGGCCTCACGAGCCTCTCCGGGACCGTTGACGACGCAGCCCATGACGGCCACGCGCAGCGGCACCTCCATGCCCTCGAGGCCAGCCGTCACACGCTCGGCGAGGGAGTAGACGTCGACCTGCGCCCGGCCGCAGGAGGGGCACGAGACGATCTCGAGCTTGCGAGGACGCAGGTTGAGCGACTGCAGGATCTGGATCCCGACCTTGACCTCCTCGACCGGTGGGGCCGAGAGGGAGACCCGGATGGTGTCGCCGATGCCCTGGCTCAGCAGCGCACCGAAGGCCGTCGCCGACTTGATGGTGCCCTGGAAGGCCGGTCCCGCCTCGGTCACGCCGAGGTGCAGGGGCCAGTCGCCCCGCTGCGAGAGCATCTCGTACGCCCGGACCATGATCACGGGGTCGTTGTGCTTGACGGAGATCTTGAAGTCGTGGAAGTCGTGCTCCTCGAAGAGCGAGGCCTCCCAGACGGCCGACTCGACGAGAGCCTCGGGGGTCGCCTTGCCGAACTTCTCGAGCAGTCGCTTGTCGAGAGAGCCGGCGTTGACACCGATGCGGATCGAGACCCCGGCGTCGCGGGCGGCCTTGGCGATCGCCCCGACCTGGTCGTCGAACTTGCGGATGTTGCCCGGGTTCACGCGCACCGCGGCGCACCCGGCGTCGATCGCGGCGAAGACGTACTTCGGCTGGAAGTGGATGTCGGCGATGACCGGGATCTGCGACTTCCTCGCGATGATCGGCAGCGCGGCGGCGTCCTCCTCGGTCGGGCACGCGACGCGGACGATGTCGCAGCCCGAGGCGGTGAGCTCGGCGATCTGCTGGAGGGTCGCGTTGATGTCCGTCGTCTTGGTGGTCGTCATCGACTGCACCGAGACAGGGGCGTCTCCGCCCACGTCCACCGAGCCGACCTTGATCTTGCGGGTCGGTCGTCGGGGGGCCAGGACGGGCGGTGGTGCTTCTGGCATTCCGAGGCTGATGGGGAGGCTCACGGGTCCAGTATCCCCCGCGAGCGCCCTCGTGCCGAACCGTCAGAGGGTGATCGGCCGCACGAGGTCGGCGTAGAGCAGCACCACCCCGACGACGACGAGGGCGAGGAAGACGCCGTAGGCGAGCGGCATCATCCGGGCGACGTCCGAAGGCGCGGGTCGGGGCCGCCCGCGCAGCCGGGCGACCTGCCGTCGAGCCCCCTCCCACAAGGCGCCCGCGACGTGGCCGCCGTCGAGCGGCAGCAGCGGGATGAGGTTGAAGGCGAAGAGTGCGATGTTGAGGGCGGCCACGAGCGAGACGAGGCTCACCATCCGGTCGGCGACGCTGATGCCCTCGGCGGCGGCGACCTCGCCAGCGAACCTGCCGACCCCCACCGGACCGACCACCCCGGTCGCGTCGCGCTCCCCGTCGCCCACCACCGCGCCGACGATGCCGACCAGCTGCACCGGCAGGGTCACGATCGCCCCGAGGGTCTGCCAGGTGGCCTCGCCGACCGCGGGCAGCACGGCCGAGGCCGGCTGCCGCTCGCGGGCGGTCGTGGGGGTCAGACCGACGAAGGGCGTCTCACGCAGGACGGGATCGCCGTCCGCGCCCAGCACCGGCGCGCCGTCCTCGCCGAAGACCGGACGCTCGGCCAGCACCGGGTCGATCTCGAGGACCACCTCCGCCCCGTCCCGCTCGACCACGAGCTGGGTCGGGGCCCCTCCCCCGGCCCGCACGGCCTCCTGGAAGTCCGCCCATGTCGGTGTGGCGACCCCCGAGAAGGTTAGGAGCTCGTCCCCCGGCTCGAGACCCGCCGCCGCAGCCGGGGCGGCCGGGTCGCTCTCCGTGCAGCCCCGGTCCGCCGGGGCGTCTGCCGGCAGGACGCAGGCCGAGACGCTCGAGACCGTCGTGCTCGCCCCGGCGGGGAGCCCGTACCCCATGAGCACGGCACCCAGCAGGACCACCGCGATGAGCAGGTTCATCAGCGGCCCGCCCAGCATGACCACGACCTTCTTGGGGGTGCTCAGGCGGTAGAACGCCCGGTGCTCCTCGCCCGGGTGGATCTCCTCGGCCGAGGCCGCGCGGACCTCGCTGACGAGCTCGCCCAGCCGCCCCGCACGGGGCTTGGCCCCGACGACCTCGGCCGGCGGGAACATGCCGACCAGACGGACGTACCCGCCCAGGGGGATCGCCTTGAGGCCGTACTCGGTCTCACCACGGGTACGGGACCACAGCGTCGGGCCGAAACCGACCATGTAGGCGCTCACGCGCACCCCGAAACGCTTGGCGGGCACCATGTGCCCGACCTCGTGCAGCGCGATCGAGACGAGCAGCCCGAGCAGCATGACGACCAGGCCGAGCGCGTAGGCCATGACTTCCCGTCCCTCCACCGCGAACCCCTCGCGGACCGGGCTCCATCTTCCCCCGCCGGGCCGGGTGCTCGTGCCGACCGTCCGCCGCCCTGCCGACGGCGCTCAGACCGGCGAGGTCGTGACCCGGTCCCGTCCACCGACCTTGGCGTGGTACATGAGGGCATCGACCCGGGTGAGCACCGCGACGGCGGGCTCGGCCGGGTGCAGGGCCACGACGCCGAAGCTGGCCGTGATACGGGTGCCCACCGCGAGGCCGACCTCGTCAGGGAGCACGGCGCGCAGCCGCTCGGCGACCTGGACCGCGCGCTCGTGGCTCGTCCCGGGGGCCACGATGACGAACTCCTCGCCGCCGACGCGGGCCACCAGGTCTCCCTGGCGCACGACGCGGCTCGCGACCTCCGCGACGGTCGTCAGGACGTGGTCTCCGACCGCGTGGCCGTGCTCGTCGTTGACCTGCTTGAAGTGGTCGAGGTCGAAGTACAGGACGGCCACCGGGTGCTCGGGGCTCACGTGCTGGGCCTGGAACGTCAGCTCCTCGACCAGGCGCCGACGGTTGGCCACCCCGGTCAGCGCGTCGAGGTAGGCCATGTCACGCATCTCGTGCGCCTCGGCCGTGGCCTGCTGGGCCACCGCGAGGGCCAGTCCGAGCCGCGCCTTGGCCCGGGCCAGCACGTGGAGGAGCAGGGCGACGAAGCACAGGTACACCGCGTACCGGAGCAGGTCCACGAGGTACGCGTCGCCGCCGGCGACCGACAGCAGGGCCACCGCCCCGGCGACGGTCACCACCGCGACCACACCAGCGGCGTTGACCAATGCTCGACGCGTGTCGTAGACGAGGTACCCGACGAGCACGAAGATGATCAGACCCATGAACGTCGTCGGGAACAGGCTCGCCCACCCCGCTGCGGCGTCCTGGGCCGAGCGCAGGCGGTAGACCATCACCACCACCCAGACCGCCTGGATCAAGGTCAGGGTGACCCTCGAGAAGGCCACGGCGTGCGAGGGCCGACGCAGCAGGACCCAGGCGTACACCGCGAGGTAGACGACGAGAGGGGGGTAGACCCGGCCGACGAGCGGGTCGGTGGGCCCGGCCACGACGATCACGGCCACGATGGTCGGCAGGCCGAGGAGCAGGCCGATCACGAGCACCTTGCGCAGCAGGTCCGTGAGGTTCTCCTGGTGGATCGCGTCGAGCCGCGGATCCGACGGGCCGACGACGGAGACCGGGCCCGGCCCGGGGTTCCGTCCACGCTCCACGGGCCGAAACTAGACCCTTGGGCACGATTCGTCGACACCCGTCCGTGTCACCCGGCGAGGGGTGGCCCGCCGCGCCCTTTGCGCCGTGGCGCCGTGCCCGGGAGCATCGCGTCATGACGTCTCCCCGCAGCGCCCCCGGCCTCGACGCGACCTCGACCGCGATCATCGAGCAGCTCCAGCAGGACGGACGCCGGCCCTACGCGGCGATCGGCAAGGCCGTCGGGCTGTCCGAGGCGGCCGTCCGGCAGCGGGTGCAGCGGCTGGTCGAGTCGGGGGTCGTCCAGGTCGTGGCCGTGACCGACCCGGCACGGCTCGGCTTCGCCCGGCAGGCGATGATCGGCATCAAGGCCGAGGGGGACCTCGAGACCCTCGGTGAGGCCCTCGCGAGGACCCCCGAGGTCGATGACGTGGTCGTGACCGCAGGAGCCTTCGACCTGCTGGTGACCGTGGTGTGCGTCGACGACGAGCACCTGCTCGAGGTGCTCAACCAGCGGATCCGCACCCTGGTCGGGGTGCGGACCACCGAGACCTTCGTGCACCTCAGACGGCGGACAGGCCTGCACGACTGGAGCTCGCGCCGCACCGGTGCCGGGCCCGTCAGCGGCGGCTGAGCACCTGCTCGGCGCGCGCCCGCGCCCAGCCCTCGGCCGCGAGCACCTGCTCGAGGGTCAGGTCCCCCTCTGCCGCGGGCTCGTGCTCGCCGAGCACCCGCTCGACCGTGTCCACGACGTCGAGGATGGCGATCCGTCCGGCGAGGAACGCTGCCACGCACTCCTCGTTCGCCGCGTTGTAGACGGCCGGGTGGGTCGCTGAGGCCGCGACCGCCTCCCGGGCGAGGCGCAGCGCCGGGAAGACCGCGTCGTCGAGGGGTTCGAACGTCCAGCTCGTCGCGACGTCCCACGCGCACGGCGGCGTCACGGGAGCCAGGCGCTCGGGCCAGGACAGCCCGAGCGCGATCGGCAGGCGCATGTCTGGTGGCGAGGCCTGCGCGATGGTCGAGCCGTCCACGAACTCGACCATCGAGTGCACCACCGACTGCGGGTGGACGACGACCGTGATGTCCTGGACCGGGACGTCGAAGAGCAGGTGGGCCTCGATGAGCTCGAGCCCCTTGTTCATCAGGGTGGCCGAGTTGATCGTCACGACCGGGCCCATCGACCACGTGGGATGGGCCAGGGCCTCCTGGGGCCTGACCTTCTTGAGGTCCTCCCGGGTCCACCCCCGGAACGGTCCGCCCGAGGCGGTGAGGATCAGCCGACGCACCTCGGGCCGACTCCCGGACCTGAGGCACTGGGCGATGGCCGAGTGCTCGGAGTCGACCGGGACCACCTGGTCGGGGCGCTGCTGGGCACGGCGCACCAGAGCCCCCCCGACGACCAGGGACTCTTTGTTGGCCAGCGCCAGGCTGCTGCCGGCCTCGAGGGCGGCCAGGGTCGGGCCCAGCCCCACGGAGCCGGTGATGCCGTTGAGAACGACGTCGGCGCCTCGCCCGGCGAGCTCGCTCGCCGCGTCCGGCCCGGTGAGCAGCTCGACGCCGACCGAGGGCAGCCCCTGCTCGGCCGCGAGGTGCGTGACCTGCTCGAGCACGGCGACACCTGCCGTGACGTCCGCGACGGCAACGGTCTGCGCGCCGGTCTCGAGCACCTGCTCGGCGACCAGCCGGGGATGTCCGCCGCCCGCGGCCAGACCCGTGACCCGGAAGCGCTCGGGGTGCTGGCGCACCACGTCGAGCGCCTGGGTCCCGATCGATCCGGTCGAGCCGAGGACGGTCACGCTGCGCTGGGTCACCAAGACATTCTCGCCGACGTCGCGCGACCCTCGGTAGCCCGACGCGCGAGCCGCGGGCCGGAGGTGCCGCTCACTCGACCCCGAGGAGCACCTCGACAGCGCGGTCGCAGAAGGCGTCGACGGAGGCCTCGGCGTAGGCGTGACGACCCGAGCGACGCTCGAAGGTCGCGTGGCGCACCTCGTCCGACGCGAGGGTCTGGCCGTTGTCGAAGTAGTCCACGAGCCGGTGGCACAGGTCGTCGACGTCGTCGGGGTCGTACCCCTGCTCGCCGCGCCGGGCAGGGGCGAACCGCTCGCCGTCGGGCCGGGTGAGACGGGGGTACAGGCTGCGGGCCTGGGTGGCGAGGTGCTCCATCCACGCCTGCTGACCGTGGGTCGCGACGTACTCGGTCCGCTGACGTGCCACGAGGGCCCGCTCGAGGCGGTCCATCGCACCGTCCACCGCCGAGGTCACGTACCCCCCGCGCACCAGGTCGAAGGCGGTCTGCCGGACGTCTCGCCCCGTCATGGGCTCGGTCCGGTCGCCGTCGTACACCCGTCGCGCGTGCTCGAAGAAGGTGTCGACCTGGTCCGGGTCGTAGCCGGTCCGCATCCGACCGACCGTCCGGAACATCTGCGTCATGGGGCCTCCTCCGCCGCGAGCTGCCCGCAGGCACCGTCGATGTCACTGCCGCGCGTGTCCCGCACCGTGGTGGGGATGCCGTGGCCGCGGAGCCGGGCCACGAACTCGTCCTCGACCTCGCGCTCGCTGGCCGTCCAGATCGACCCGGGGGTCGGGTTGAGCGGGATGGGGTTGACGTGCACCCAGCCACGGCCCCGGGCCGTGAGCTTCTCGCCGAGCAGGTCGGCGCGCCACGCGTGGTCGTTCATGTCCTTGATCAGCGCGTACTCGATGCTCACGCGTCGACCGGTGGCCTCGAAGTAGCCCCGGGCCGCGTCGAGGGTCTCGTCGACCGACCATCGCGTGTTGATCGGGACCAGCTCGTTGCGCAGCTCGTCGTCGGGGGCATGCAGGGACAGGGCGAGGGTCACCGGGATGCCCTCGCCGGCGAGCCGCCGCATCGCGGGGACGAGCCCGACCGTCGACACCGTGACGTTCCGGGCCGAGATGCCGAGCCCCTCCGGGGCGGGGGCGACGAAGCGGCGGACGGCGTTGAGCACCGTGCGGTAGTTGGCGAGGGGTTCGCCCATGCCCATGAAGACGACGTTCGAGAGCCGCCCGGGCCCGCCGGCGATCTCGCCGTCGGCCAAGGACCGGGCCGCGGACCGCACCTGCTCGACGACCTCGGCGGTCGAGAGGTTGCGGGTCAGGCCGAGCTGTCCCGTGGCGCAGAACGGGCAGGCCATCCCGCAGCCCGCCTGGCTCGAGACGCACAGGGTCGCGCGGCCCGGGTAGCGCATGAGCACCGACTCGACCTTGACGCCGTCGTACAGGTGCCACAGCGTCTTGACGGTCGTGCCGGCATCGGCCTCGAGGGTGCGCACCGGCGTGAGCAGCGGGGGGAAGAGCCCTGCGACGAGCGCGTCACGGGAGGCCTGAGGCAGGTCCGTCATCTCGGCGGCGTCGACGCTGAGGTGGCTGTAGTAGTGCGTCGCGAGCTGCTTGGCGCGGAACGGCTTCTCCCCGAGCTCGGTCACGGCGGCGACCTGCTCCTCGGGGGCAAGATCGGCGAAGTGACGCGGCGGCTTGCCGCGCTTCGTGGGTGTGGACGTCAGAGCCAACGGGACGCGGCCCGGGGGCAGCTCGTCGGCAGGTCTCACCTCAACCATGGCACTGGAACCCTTCCATGCGTCTCAGTCCCCCACGGCGGGCAGGGCGACGAGCAGCACGAGGTAGACGAGAGGGGCGGTCAGGAGCATCGAGTCGAGCCGATCGAGGACGCCACCGTGGCCGGGGAGCAGGCTACCCATGTCCTTGAGCTCGAGGTCGCGCTTGATCAGGGACTCCGCGAGGTCGCCGAGGGTGGCGGTGAGCACGGCCGCCACACCGATGGCCACGCCCACGAGGGGAGAGGCGTGGAAGGCCCACACCATGCCCACGGCCCCGATCACCGAGGCCAGCAGGAGGGACCCGGCGAGCCCCTCCCACGACTTCTTGGGGCTGACCGAGGGGGCGAGAGGATGCCGGCCCGCGAGAACCCCTGCCACGTAGCCGCCCACGTCGTTCGAGACCGCGAGCAGGATGAAGAGCCCGACCCGGCGCGCGCCATCGGGCTCGGCGAGCATGAGCATCACGAAGCCGCCCATGAACGGCACGTACGCTGCGGCGAAGGTCGCAGCCGCCGCGTCGCGCAGCGCGGCCGGCCCGCTGCCGTCCAGGACCCGCCAGACGACCACGCCCCCCGCCGTGAGCATGAAGGCCACGACGAGGGCCTCCGAGCCGGCCGTGTACGAGGAGACGAGGATCCCGACCGTCCCGACCAGCAGGGGCAGGACGGGCAGGTGGATCCCGCGACGTCGGAAGGCCTGCGCGAGCTCCCACAGGGCAGCGCCGCACGCCAGGACGGCGAGCAGGAGGAAGAGCTCCTTGCGCCACAGCAGGGACCCGGCCACGACCGCGAGAAGGGCGAGGCCGACCGCGATGGCGATCGGGAGGTTGCGTCCGGCCCGCGGCGCCCCAGCGGGGCCGCGGGTCGCGGCGTCGGATCCGGCGAGCTCAGTCATTCAGACCTCGAGCAGCTCGCTCTCCTTGGCCGCGAGCACCTGGTCGACCATCTCGACGTGGCGCTTCGTCACCGCCTCGAGCTCCTTCTCGGCTCGCGCGCCGTCGTCCTCCCCCGCCTCGCCGTCACGGACGATGCGGTCGAGCTCCTCCTTGGCGCGACGACGGACGTTGCGGATGGAGACGCGGGCGTCCTCGGCCTTGTGCCGGGCCAGCTTGACGTAGTCCCGGCGACGCTCCTCGGTCAGCTGAGGCAGCACCACCCGGATGATCTTGCCGTCGTTGCTCGGGTTCACACCGAGGTCGGAGTCCCGCAGCGCCCGTTCGATGCCGCCCAGGGACCCCTGGTCGAAGGGGGTGATGAGGATCGTGCGCGCTTCGGGGGTCGTGAAGGAGGCGAGCTGCTGGAGCGGGGTCGGCGCACCGTAGTACTCCACGGTCACCTTGGTGAACATCGCGGGGTTCGCGCGCCCGGTCCGGATCGTCGCGAAGTCCTCCTTGGCGACCTCGATCGCCTTGTCCATCTTCTCCTCGGCCTCGAGGAGGGTGTCGTCGATCACCCGCTGCTCCTTCGTCTCGTCGGCTCGCGCACCTGGCGCGCGGGCCGTGGTGCCCGTGCCCGGGGTCCTGCTCGTCCGGCCTGCCCGTCCGCGCCGCTCAGCCTTCGCTGAGCAACGTCCCGATCCTCTCACCTCGCAGGGCACGGGTGACGTTGCCCGCTGCCCCCATGCCGAAGACCCTCATCCGGACCCGGTTGTCGCGGCACAGGCTCAGAGCGGTGGCGTCCATCACCTCGAGGCCCCCGACGAGTGCGTCGGTGTAGGTCAGCTCGTCCAGACGGACGGCCTCGGGCGAGGTGCGCGGGTCCGCCGTGTAGACGCCGTCGACCCCGTTCTTGCCCATGACGACCTCGTCGCAGTGGGTCTCGAGAGCGCGCTGGACGGCCACGGTGTCGGTCGAGAAGAACGGCATCCCGGCCCCCGCCCCGAAGATCACGACCCGCCCCTTCTCGAGGTGGCGGATCGCCCGCAGCGGGATGTAGGGCTCGGCGACCTGCCCCATGGTGATGGCGGTCTGGACCCGGGTGCTCACACCGGCCTGCTCCAGGAAGTCCTGCAGGGCCAGGCAGTTCATCACCGTGCCGAGCATGCCCATGTAGTCGGCACGGGCGCGGTCCAGGCCCCGCTGCGAGAGCTCGGCCCCCCGGAAGAAGTTGCCCCCGCCGACGACGATCGCGACCTGCACGCCCTCGCGGACGGCCTCGGCGATCTCTCCCGCCACTCGCTGCACCACGTCGGGGGCCAGCCCGACGCCGCCACCGCCGAAGGTCTCCCCCGACAGCTTGAGGAGCACACGGCGGGGCGAGCCCACCTCGGTCCCCTGGTCACCTGACTCGACGGTCACGTCCTGCCCCACGGTTCCTCCAGTATCAGGTGCACCGGGGCGCGTCCCCCGGTCTGGTGCTGATGCGCGACGGCGGCCCAGGCCCTGGACGGGCCCAGGCCGCCAGCGCGGTGCGTCTGGTTCAGGCGCCGACGCGGAAGCGGGCGAAGGCCGTGAGCGTGCCGCCGGCCTCCTCGACGACCTTGCCGACGGTCTTCTTGTTGTCCTTGGCGAACGCCTGGTCGACCAGGACGCTCTCCTTGAAGAACCCGGTGAGACGGCCCTCGATGATCTTGGGAAGGGCGGCCTCGGGCTTGCCCTCGTTGCGCGAGGTCTCCTCAGCGATGCGTCGCTCGGACTCGACCGTCTCGGACGGGACGTCCTCGCGGGTCAGGTAGGCGGGCGAGAACGCGGCGACGTGCATCGCGACGTCCTTGGCGACCGCGGCGGCCGCGGAGTCCGTGCCGACCAGCACGCCGACCTGCGGGGGCAGGTCCTTGTTGACCTTGTGCAGGTAGACGGCGACCTTCTCGGCCGAGATCCGCGCGACCCGGCGGAGCACGAGCTTCTCCCCGAGGGTCGCGGCGGTCTCGTCGATCGTGCGCTGCACGCTCGTGCCGTCGATCTCGGAGGCCAGCACGGCGGCGACGTCGTCGGTCCCGGCGGCGACAGCGGCCGCGAGGACCTTGTCGGCGAGCTCGACGAACGTCGCGTTCTTCGCGACGAAGTCGGTCTCGGAGTTGAGCTCGATGAGCACGCCGGTCTGCCCCGAGGCGTCGTCCGCCACGTGGGCGGCGACCAGGCCGTCCGAGGCCGCGCGGCCCTCGCGCTTGCTCACGCCCTTCAGGCCCTTGACCCGGATGATCTCGAGCGCCTTCTCGGCGTTGCCGTCGGCCTCGTCGAGGGCCTTCTTGACGTCGAGCATGCCCGCGCCGGTGCGCTCACGGAGCGCCTTGATGTCTGCGGCGGTGTAGTTCGCCATCCCAGATGTCCTTGTCTGTCGTCCGGTCGGTCCGCGGGCCCACGTGGGGCCCGCGGTCCGGGGTCAGTTGGCGGGCTTGTCCGCCGCAGCCGGCTCCGAGACACCCTCGGCGTCGGCGGCGGGAGCGGCGTCCTGGCCGGTCGCCGGGGCCTCGACG
>NZ_JALPKN010000560.1 GCF_023630195.1 Actinotalea sp. C106
CGTCGGCTGCTCGGGCTCGTCGGCCCGCCCGGGGCGGGCAAGTCGACCCTCGCCGTACAGCTCGTGGCCGACCTCGACGGCCTGGCGGCCCTGGTGCCGATGGACGGCTTCCACCTGGCGCAGGCCGAGCTCGAACGGCTCGGCCGGGCCGACCGCAAGGGCGCCCCGGACACCTTCGACGCCGCGGGGTTCGTCGTCCTCCTGGAACGACTGGCCGCACAACGGCCCGGGCGAGGGGCGACGGGGGAGACGGTCTACGCCCCGCGCTTCGACAGGCACCTCGAGGAGCCCGTCGCGGGGGCGGTCGCGGTCGAGGCGGAGGTCCCCCTCGTGGTCGTCGAGGGCAACTACCTGCTGCACGACGACGGTGCGTGGGCCCGCGTCGCCCCGTTGCTCGACGAGTGCTGGTACCTCGACCTGGAGCCCGCGACGCGCCGCGAGCGCCTCGTGGCCCGGCACGTCACCCACGGCCGGAGTCCCGAGGCGGCCCTGGCCTGGGTGCTCGGGACCGACGAGCCGAACGCCCAGCTGATCTCCCGGGGCCGCGGGCGTGCGACACGGCACGTCCTCGTCCCGTGACCGCGGGGCTCCCGCGGGATGGCACGACGGGATGGCACCACGGGATGGCGGCGGGATGGCACGGCGGGATGGCACGGCGGGATGGCACCGCAGGATGGCGCCGCGGGATGGAAGACTGAGCGCCGTGACCTACCCCGCTCGCGCCGTCGTCGACCTCGACGCGATCAGCGCCAACGTGACCGCCCTCGCGGACCGTGCCGGCCCGGCCGCGGTGATGGCCGTGGTCAAGGCCGACGCCTACGGGCACGGGCTGGTGCCCAGCGCCCGGGCAGCCCTGGCCGGTGGCGCGACCTGGCTCGGTGCGGCCCAGGTCGAAGTCGGATCG
>NZ_JALPKN010000561.1 GCF_023630195.1 Actinotalea sp. C106
TCGGGCCCCTCGACCCCTTCGGCGCGGCGGCCCGCGACGGCGCGGGAGATCACGGCCCGCGTCACCTCGGGGGCCAGCAGCGCGTCCCCCGCGGCCACCGAGCGCACGCCGTCG
Organism: Actinotalea sp. C106; assembly: GCF_023630195.1. Lineage (GTDB taxonomy): Bacteria > Actinomycetota > Actinomycetes > Actinomycetales > Cellulomonadaceae > Actinotalea. The sequence goes on from NZ_JALPKN010000561.1 coordinate 115, forward strand.
ACCAGCTGCTCGGGGCGGGAGTTCTTCAGCAGGAAGCCCGAGGCCCCCGCGTCGAGGGCCTCGACCAGGTAGTCCTCGCGGTGGAAGGTGGTGAGGATCAGCACCCCGGCGTGGATCTCGGGGTCGGCGACCACCAGGCGGGTGGCCTCGAGGCCGTCCATGTCCGGCATCTGCACGTCCATGCAGATGACGTCGGGCTGCAGCGCGCGGGCCTGGTCCAGGGCCTGCCGCCCGGTGCGGGCCTCGCCCACCACGGTGAGGTCCGGCTGGGCGTCGAGGATGGTCCCGATCCCGGCACGCACCAGCTCCTGGTCGTCCACGAGCAGCACCCGGAACGGGCCCGTCCGGGTGGTCTGGTCATCAGTCGTCACGGTCGCTCCTCAGCGGTACCTGGGCTCGGACGAGGAACCCGCCGCGCTGTCGCGGTCCCGCCTCGAGGGTCCCGCCGTCGGCGGCGACCCGTTCACGCATCCCGACCAGACCCAGGCCCGAGGAGGGCGCACCCGCGCGCCGGCCCCCGGCCCCGTCGTCGGACACCTCGAGCTCGACCGCACCGGGCAGGTAGCGCAGACGGACGTCGGCCCGGGCGCGCACCCCGCCGTGCTTGCGGGTGTTGGTGAGCGCCTCCTGGGCGATCCGGTACAGGTTGAGCGAGACCAGGGGCGGCAGCGGCACCGGGTCGCCGACCACCTGGAAGGTCACCGCCAGGCCCGCCTCGCCCGCCCGCTCGACCAGCTCGGGCAGGCGCGCCACGCTCAGCGAGCCGACGCCGTCGGGCCCGTGCCTGCC
>NZ_JALPKN010000562.1 GCF_023630195.1 Actinotalea sp. C106
CCTCCGACTTCACGGGTGGCTCAAGCCGCTCGACGCGCATCCGGTCGGCGAGCCCCGGCCCACCGCGCAGCGCCCCCGGCCCGGTCACCCCGACGAACACGTCGCCGACCCCGAGCACCACCGGCCCGTCGATCCTGGTCATCGGCACCCACCGCTCGTGGTGGTGCACGTCGGTGACCAGGTCCCACGCCTCCTCGGCACGCAGCGGCAGCACCCGGCGGGAGACGGCGGCGCGTGGCAGGTCGCCGGGCTCGCCGTCGGGGGAGCGGGGCGTGCGCGGTCCGGTCGCCGGGGCCGCGCCGTCGGGTGCTTCGGGAACGTTCGGCATTGCTGCTCCTGGCTCGACGGGTCGCGCGGTAGCGTGCCGGGGTGAGGACCGCATTCGGCGCCACCTTCGACCACCCTGAGGGCTACCTCAACACTGCCACGTACGGCCTGCCGCCGCGCTTCGTCACCGAGGCGCTCGCGGAGGTCGTGGGCACGTGGGCCGCGGGGACGCTGCGGCCTGCCGAGCTGGACGCGAGCGTGGCGGCGGCCCGTCAGGCCTTCGCGGACCTGGTCCGGGCCCCGGTCGGGTCGGTCGCGATGGCGGGCAGCGTCTCGACCCTCGTCGGGCTGGTCGCGGCCGCGGTGCCCGACGGCGCGCGTGTGGCGACCCTGCCCGGGGAGTTCACCAGCGTGACCTTCCCCTTCGCGGCGCAGCAGGCCCGCGGGGTGACCCTGACCGAGCTCTCGCCTGCCGCGTTGGTCGAGCGGGCGGGGGAGTTCGACGTCGTCGCGGTGAGCCTGGTGCAGTCCGCCGACGGCGCGGTGCTCGACGCCGCGGCCCTGCGCCACGCCGTCGAGGGGGCTGCGGCCGATCGGGCGGCCCTGGGCCGGCCCCGCAGCGTCCT
>NZ_JALPKN010000563.1 GCF_023630195.1 Actinotalea sp. C106
GGCCGTCGCCCTGGAGGTCGCCCGCCGCGCCGTCGTCCTGCTCGACGACGACGGCACCCTGCCGCTGCGCCCCGGGGCCCGCCTCGCCGTCCTCGGGCCCCTCGCCGACGACCCGATGGGCATGCTCGGGTGCTACTCCTTCCCGGCCCACGTGGGGGTGCGGCACCCGGACCACGCGATGGGTATCGACATCCCCTCGGTCCTCGACCAGCTCGTCGAGCGGCATGCGGGCGGGGACGCGGCGGCCCTGCGACACGTCCGCGGCTGCGCGATCACGGGGGACGACCGGTCCGGCGTCGAGGAGGCCGTCTCCGCGGCCCGCGAGGCCGAGGTCGCCGTCGTCGTGGTCGGTGACCAGGCGGGCCTGTTCGGACGAGGCACCTCCGGGGAGGGCTGCGACGCGACCGACCTGCGGCTGCCCGGTGTCCAGGAGGACCTGGTCCGGGCGGTGCTCGACACCGGGACCCCCGTGGTCCTCGTCCTGCTCACCGGCCGGCCCTACGCCCTGGGCGACCTGGCGGAGCGCTCGGCCGCGGTCGTGCAGGGGTTCTTCCCCGGGCAGCGCGGCGGGCAGGCGGTCGCCGAGGTCCTCACCGGCCAGGTGAACCCCTCGGGCCGGCTGCCGGTCAGCCTCCCGCGTGAGGTCTCGGGCCAGCCCGGCACCTACCTGGCGGCACCGCTCGCACGGCGCAGCGGCGTCTCCAACGTGGACCCGACGCCGCTCTACCCCTTCGGCCACGGCCGCGGGTACACCTCCTTCAGCTGGGAGGACGTCCGCGGCGCGGGCTCCGGGGACGCGGGCCTCGACGCTGCCCGCGCGGACCGGACGGCGTGGCGGGTCGACGGCGAGGCCACGGTCGAGGTGACCGTGCGCAACACCGGCGGGCGC
>NZ_JALPKN010000564.1 GCF_023630195.1 Actinotalea sp. C106
CGAGACGACGTCGCCGCGCTCGCCGTCCCGAGCCGCCGCCTCGACGAGCTCCACGGCGCGCGGGTAGGCCCGGGCCAGCTGCGGCATCAGGACCGCGCTGGGGCCCGTGGTGGCGCCGTAGATGGCGCCGAGCATCGCGTACTTGGCCTGCTCCCGGGTCTGCACGATCCCCGCGTCCACGACCCCCTGGTACAGGTCGGCCTGGCGTCCCGCGGCGGCCATCGCCCGGTCGCCCGACATCGCTGCGAGGACCCGGGGCTCGAGCTGGGCGGCGTCGGCGACCACGAGCGTCCAGCCCGGGTCCGCACGGACGGCCGCACGGATGCTCGCCGGGAGCTGGAGCGCACCCCCGCCGCTGGTCGCCCACCGACCCGTGACCACGCCCCCCGGCACGTAGTCGGGCCGGTAGCGGCCGTCGTGGACCCAGGCCTCCATCCAGGTCCAGCCGTTCGCGCTGAGCAGCCGGGCGAGCTTCTTGTACTTCAGCAGCGGCCCGACGGCCGGGTGCACCAGCGCGCGGATCTCGTGGGTCCGGGTGGAGGTGACGTCGAGCCCGGCCGAGCGCAGGCCGCGGAGCAGGTCCGGCTGGGAGTCGAGGTTGAGGGTCGGCTGGTCCAGCGCCGCGCGGACCTCCTCGGCCAGGGCCTCCAGCCGGGGCGGGCGACCACCGTGGCGCGGGCGCACACCCAGCAGGCGGGTCAGCAGCTCGTCGTGGACGTCGGTGCTCCAGGGCATGCCGTCGTGCCGCATCTCGGCGGCGATCAACGCCCCGGTGGACTCCGCGGCGAGCAGCAGGCGCAGGCGTCCTGGTGCGCTCGAGCCGGCCACGGCGGCGAGCTGGAGCCCCAGCTCGGCGAGGGGGTCGAGCGCGGTGGCCGCGGCCGAGGGG
>NZ_JALPKN010000565.1 GCF_023630195.1 Actinotalea sp. C106
CCCTCCGACTTCACCCGGGCGCGGCCGCGGTCGGTGCGTTCGACCGGCACCACCGCGTCGGCTCCGTGGGGCAGGGGCGCCCCCGAGGCCACCAGGATCGCCGAGCCCGCGACGAGGCGCAGCCGTTCGGTCGAGGAGACGGGCGCGTCGTGCACCACGGGCAGGACGACCTCGCCCACGGGCGCCAGACCGCGCAGGCCGACGTCCTCGGACCGGACGGCGTAGCCGTCGCAGTCGGCGACCGCCCACGGCGGGACGTCGGCGGGGGCGGTGACGTCCTCGGCCAGGATGCAGCCAGCGGCGTCCGCGAGCACGACGTCGAGGGGCGGCACCGGGCGTGCGGCGTCGAGCACCGCGGCCAGGTGGTCGTGCACAGATCTCATAGAGGTCCATCATGTCAGGACCGCGGTCCCCGGCGGTCCTGGGACACCATCGACGGAAACTTTGCGATGATGTGACCATGAGCGGCACAGTCCAGCCCTACCCCGTCCCGCACAGCGGCCAGGACGTGGGTGAGGCCAAGGACGCCCTGCGCGCCGCGATCCGCGCGGAGCGGGAGAAGAGATCCCCCCGCGTCCGGGCCCGGGCGGGGGCCGATCTCGCCCAGGTGGTCGGCGACCTCCCGCAGGTGCGCGAGGCCCGCTGCGTGGCCGCCTACGTCTCGCGGCCCACCGAGCCCGACACCCTCCCCCTGCTGGAGATGCTCGCGGGGCGCGGGGTCCGCGTGCTCCTGCCCGTGCTCGGGAGCGGACTGCAGCGCGACTGGGCTTGGTTCACCACCGCCGACGACCTCCAGGTCCGGGCCCCGGGCAGGCCGCCCGAGCCGGGCGGCCCGACCCTCGGGGCGGGCGCCCTGGTCGAGGCCGAGGCGATCGTCGCCCCT
>NZ_JALPKN010000566.1 GCF_023630195.1 Actinotalea sp. C106
CGAGGCGCCGTTGGTCGCCGGGGTGGCCGACGCGGTGCGCGAGGCCGGGGTGCCCTGCTTCGGCCCGAGCGCCGCGGCCGCCGCCCTCGAGGGGTCCAAGGCCTTCGCCAAGGAGGTCATGGCCACGGCTGAGGTGCCGACCGCCATGGCCCACGTGTGCACCGACCTCGCGCAGGTGGGCGAGGCCCTCGACGCCTTCGGCCCGCCCTACGTGGTCAAGGACGACGGGCTCGCCGCGGGCAAGGGCGTGGTCGTCACCGAGGACCGCGACGAGGCCCTGAGCCACGCCGAGCGCTGCCTGGCCCGCGGGGCCGGTGCGGCCGTGGTCATCGAGGAGTTCCTCGACGGGCCCGAGATCTCGCTGTTCTGCCTGAGCGACGGGCGGACCGTGGTTCCCCTGGCCCCCGCGCAGGACTTCAAGCGAGCCCTGGACGGCGACGAGGGGCCCAACACCGGTGGCATGGGGGCGTACTCCCCGCTGCCCTGGGCCCCGGAGGACCTGGTCGAGGAGGTCGTCGCGAGGGTCGCCCAGCCGACGATCGACGAGATGTTCCGACGCGGGACGCCCTTCGCCGGGGTGCTGTACTGCGGGCTCGCGCTCACCTCGCGCGGGCTGCGGGTCATCGAGTTCAACGCCCGGTTCGGGGACCCCGAGACTCAGGTGGTGCTCGCGCGGCTCGACTCGTCGCTGTGCGAGGAGCTGCTCGCGGCGGCGACCGGACGCCTGGACCAGCAGCCCCCGCTGCGCTGGTCGGAGGACGCTGCGGTGACCGTGGTGATCGCGGCCCACGGCTACCCGGGGGCGGTCCGCGCGGGGGACGAGATCGAGGGCGTGGCCGCGGCCGAGGCCCTGCCGGGCGTGCACGTGCTGCACGCCGGGA
>NZ_JALPKN010000567.1 GCF_023630195.1 Actinotalea sp. C106
GCCGCTCTCCGGGGCGGTCGAGGTGAGCGGCGGGCCGACCCAGACGGAGCGGTCGTCGGTGGCGGTCCGCTCGGCCCGGGCCGAGTCCTGCCGCAGGATCGCGTCGAGGCGCTGCTGGGCGTGCGCGGCGCCGACGCTCGTCGAGGCCGTCATCGGGTCCACCCCGGTGGCGACGTCGTAGACGATGGTCCCGGCGGCCTTGTCGTGCCAGCCCTGTCGGCGGCCCGAGGAGTCGAAGAAGGGTGAGGCGTAGACCACCCACTGGCCCACGCCGCAGGCCAGCGAGCCGGCCGCGGGGACGAGGAACCGCAGCAGGGCGCGCCCCAGGCCCACGGGGCGCCCGGTCTCGGCCCCGAGGACGCGCAGGCCCACCAGACGCTTGCCGATGGTCCAGCCGCGGGTGCCCAGGTACCACCACTGGAAGACCCCGAGGGCCAGGAGCAGCACCTGTCCGATCAGCACGAGGACCGAGGGGCTCTCGACGGTCGTGACCGGTTCACCCTCGGCGACGGCCTGCAGGAGGGGCAGGGTCCCGGCCAGGACGAACCCGCCGCCGAGCAGGAGGGCAGCGACGCCGTCGATCACGAAGGCGAGCAGGCGCCGGGCCATCGTGGCAGGCAGCGCCCCGGGGGTCGGCATCAGGTCCTGGTTCCCTTCGGCTCGAGCAGGTGGGAGGGACCCGACGCACCGGGCCCTACCAGGGGCATCGGCATCCTCAGCCCTGACCCTGAGCCGCGCACGGCGGGGATCGACCGGAGCTGCGATCGTCGCGCCCCCTCGGTCCCGACGATCAGGGGCAGGTTAGCGCGCCGCAGGTGCTGACCGCTCCGGTCCGCGGCGCCGGACCGCGAGCAGCGACGCGCCGACCAGGGCGCCG
>NZ_JALPKN010000568.1 GCF_023630195.1 Actinotalea sp. C106
CGCCGTCGAGGCCGAGGAGCCCCGCGCCCGCGAAGCCCTGCACGTCGCGGGCCGGGCCCTGGGCGCGGCCCTCGCGAACGTGGTCAACGTGGTCGACGTCGAGCACGTGGTGCTGGGCGGGACCTACGCGACCCTCGCCGAGCACCTCCGGGCCGAGGTCACCGAGCAGCTGCGGCGACGCGTCATCTCCGCCCCCTGGGCCGAGGTCGAGCTCAGCACGGCGCAGGCCGCGCAGTACCCCGCGATGACCGGTGGGGCCCTCGCCGTCCTCGAGGCCCTGGTCGACGACCCGGCAGGCTGGGCCGGCGACGACCCGGTCGAGGTGCGCTGATGGCACCCGCGACGGGTCTCTGGGTCGGCACCTACCCCGCGGCCGGGCCTGAGGCCCCCGCCGGCACGGGCGAAGGGATCTGGCGGATCCGCCTCGACCCGGTCGCGGGGACGCTGACCGGCGCGCTCGCGGCCCGGACCCCGGCCCCCTCCTTCCTCGCCACCAGCCCCGACGGCCGCCACCTGTACGCGGTGGGGGAGACCACCCCCGGCACCGTCGCCTGCTTCGCCGTCACGCCGGACGGCCTCGAGCTGCAGGGCCGGGTGGACGCCGGGGGCGGGTCCCCCTGCCACGTCCTGGTGGACCCCGCCGGCCGGGCCCTCTACGTGAGCCTCTACGGGACCGGAGGCCTCGCCGTCCTGCCCCTGGCCCCCGACGGCGGGCTGGCCCCCGAGGTCCTCGCGGCGGGCGGACCCACGCAGGTGCTCGAGCACCAGGGCTCGGGCCCCCACCCCGAGCGGCAGGAGGGGGCGCACGCCCACTCGGCGACCCTCGCCCCCGGTGGCGAGGTGCTCCTCGTGGCCGACCTCGGC
>NZ_JALPKN010000569.1 GCF_023630195.1 Actinotalea sp. C106
CGGGGTGCTCGAGCAGCAGCGCGGCCCGGGCCGACACCCACCGCGCGTGCCCGACGGCGGCCGACGGCGCCTCCCGGACGCTGCGGTAGATCTCGGCGACCTGGCGGCGCCAGTCGAGCACGTCCCACGGGGTGAAGGTCATCCGGGGATGCTAGGCGCGCACCCGCCCCGGCGCGCGTCCTCCGTGCCCGTGCACCGCGCGGGCCCTCCGTGGCCGGACCTGGACCCAGGATGGCCGGAACCGGAGTGCCCACACGCCCCGCGGCTCCGTAGCCTCATCCCCATGACCACCGACCCGACCGCGGCCCCCACCGCACCCCCAGGCTTGGACCGCGTCGTCCGGGCCTGCCGCGCCATGGTCGAGGCCGGTGGCCCGCTCCCCACGGCCGAGCTCGCCGAGCTGACGGGCTGCAGCGAGCGCCAGCTCGTCCGCCTCTTCACCGCCCACGCGGGCACGACGCCGCGGGCCTTCGGTCAGGCGGTGCGCGCGGGCGAGGTGCGACGGCTGCTGCGCGAGCACGAGCAGGTCACCGAGGCGATCTTCGCGGCGGGCTTCGGCTCGGTCCGCTCCTTCTACGAGACGGCGAGCCCCACCCTGGGCATGAACCCGCGCCAGTACGCCACGGGCGCCCGGGGCCAGGCCCTGCGCTGGACCACCGCGGACACCGACCTCGGCCAGGTGCTCGCCGTCGCGGGGGACCTCGGGCTCGCGGCCGTGCGCATCGGGCCCGACGTCGGCCCCCTCCTCGAGCAGGTGCGGCAGGAGTTCCCGGCGGGGCAGGTGGAGCAGGACGGCGCAGGGCTGGGCCGGCTCGGCGTCGGCCTCCGGGCCCCGTCCCACGGCGACAGCCCGGGG